>JBILSM010000037.1:0-23827 GCA_044372085.1 Rubrivivax sp. | reverse complement strand
CCTGGTCCAGCAGCTTGCGGAACATCTCCACGCCCGTGCACGTCGTCTTCTGCGTGTCGCGGATACCGACGATCTCGATTTCCTCACCCACCTTGACCACGCCGCGCTCCACGCGACCCGTGACCACCGTGCCGCGACCCGAGATCGAGAACACGTCTTCCACCGGCATCAGGAACGCGCCGTCAATGGCGCGCTCAGGCGTGGGGATGTAGCTGTCCAGCGCATCGGCCAGCTTCAAAATCGCCTGCTCGCCCAGCGGGCCCTTGTCGCCTTCCATCGCCAGCTTGGCGCTGCCGTGCACGATCGGCGTGTCGTCGCCAGGGAAGTCGTACTTGCTCAGCAACTCGCGCACTTCCATCTCGACGAGCTCCAGCAGCTCGGCGTCGTCCACCATGTCGCACTTGTTCAGGAACACGATGATGTAAGGCACGCCCACCTGGCGCGCCAGCAGGATGTGCTCGCGCGTCTGCGGCATCGGGCCGTCAGCGGCAGAGCACACCAGAATGGCGCCGTCCATCTGCGCCGCGCCCGTGATCATGTTCTTCACGTAGTCAGCGTGCCCAGGGCAGTCCACGTGCGCATAGTGACGGTTGGCCGTCTCGTACTCCACGTGCGCCGTGTTGATCGTGATGCCGCGCGCCTTCTCCTCCGGCGCCGCATCAATCTGGTCGTAGGCCTTGGCCTCACCACCAAACTTGCTCGACAGCACCGTCGTGATCGCCGCCGTCAGCGTCGTCTTGCCATGGTCCACGTGCCCAATCGTCCCCACGTTCACGTGCGGCTTGGTACGCTCAAACTTGCCTTTTGCCATTTCGGTTCTCCCGACAACAGATGTTTCGCCGCACCAGGCGGCTCTGAAAAAAACTGGTGCCCATGACGCGGATCGAACGCGTGACCTCTCCCTTACCAAGGGAGTGCTCTACCACTGAGCCACATGGGCATCGGCACGGGTCTGGGCTTGCGGACCTTGAGCCCAGACCGGTGACGACCACCAAAAACACACCGCAACTCCCGGCGAACCGAACAACCGACCGTATTGGAGCGGGAGACGGGAATCGAACCCGCGTCATTAGCTTGGAAGGCTAAGGTTCTGCCATTGAACTACTCCCGCAGGCAGCCGCACCGAGGACCGGTCTGGTCATTCTGGTGGAGGAGGCTGGATTCGAACCAGCGTAGGCGTAAGCCAACAGATTTACAGTCTGCCCCCTTTAGCCACTCGGGCACCCCTCCACGGAGAACCCGGAACTGTAGCACAGCCTGCGTGATGTCAAGATCCGGTTGACGTACCGCCGGCTGGGCTCACGGGTTCAGACAAGGCCCACCAGTCGATGCGGTCGGCCGTGGCGAGGAAGTGGCTTCCTTCAGCCATGAACAGCTGGTGGAAGTCGTTGGACGGATGACGGGTGCGCAACACCAAGGCTGCGGCTCCGGAGCATTCCACTGCCTGATCAAAGAAGGCCTGGGCCTTGGAACCCCACAACATGAAGACCGGTGGATCTGGTCGATTACGCAGATACTTGATTATCTCAAAAGTAAGTGCCTGCCAACCACAATCGAGGTGGCTGCCTATGCGCCCGACCTCCACGGTGAGTGCCGGGTTCAGCAGCAGGGCACCCTGGCGCGCCCACCGATCCAGCGCCCAACGCACCGGGGGCCGAAACCCGGGTCGGTCAGCAGCCAGCACGGTGAAGATGCGACGCAGCGAAGGCGGCTTGGCCGACGGGGCCGAGAATGCCAAGCCGTCGGCATGACCCGCCCTGGGATAGGGATCCTGACCGAGCACGACAACCTTGACTGCCTGCGGTGGCGTCAGTCGCAGCGCCCTGAACGGATCCTCAGGCGCGATCGGCCGCAGGGCCGAAACTTCGCGAATGCGCGTGACCACGGCGTCCAAGCGCTCACGCGTCCAGCCCGGCAGCGCTGAACGCCACTCCTGGGGCAGGCGCGCCAAGGCGGCCGGCAAATCGTCAGCCGTCATGCAAACAGTTCGCGCAAGGCTTGGCCGGGGTCGGGCGCGCGCATGAAGGCTTCCCCGACCAGAAACGTGTGCACGCCTGCAGAGCGCATGCGCTGCACGTCCGCGCGCGCCAGGATGCCGCTCTCGGTCACCAGCAGCCGATCATCGGGGATCCGCGGCAGGAGACCGATCGTGGTGTCCAGCGACACCTCGAAGGTCCTGAGGTTTCGGTTGTTCACGCCAATCAGCGGTGTCTTCAGGCGCAGGGCTCGCTCCAATTCCTCGCCGTCATGCACTTCCACGAGGACGTCCAGGCCCTGCTCGATGGCGCAGGCTTCCAGTTCGGACATCAGACCGTCGTCCAGGCAGGCGGCGATCAGCAGCACGCAGTCCGCCCCCATGGCCCGGGCCTCGACCACCTGGTACGGGTCGATCAGGAAATCCTTCCTCAGCACGGGCAAGTTGCAAGCCACACGGGCCTGCTGAAGATACGCAGCACAGCCCTGGAAGAAGCGCTCATCGGTCAGTACGCTCAGGCAAGCCGCCCCGCCGGACTCGTAGCTTCGCGCGATGTCGGCCGGCACGAAGTGTTCGCGCAACACGCCCTTGCTCGGGCTGGCCTTCTTGACTTCGGCGATCACGGCAGGATTTCCTGCTTGCCCTCGGGCCCGAAGCGCTGCGGCAAACCCCCGCGTGGGAGATGCGGCGGCGGCCTGCGCCTGCAGGTCGGCAAGCCCGCATCGGCTGCGCGCCTGCGCCACCTCATCGCGCTTGACGGCCACGATACGCTGCAGGATGTCGGACATGGACAGTCCCTCAGGCCGCGGCAGGCGCCGGCAGGTAGCGGTTGGTGACCGCCACGAACTGGCTCAACTTGGCCAGAGCGGCACCACTGGCCACCGCCTCACGCGCCCTGCGCACGCCTTCGGCCAGGCTGGGCGCCACGCCCGCACAGTACAGCGCAGCGCCAGCGTTGAGCAGCACGATGTCGCGCACGGGACCATCCTCATTGGCCAAGGCGCGCTGGATGCACTGCACCGACTCTTGGGTGCTGGCCACCTTCAACACGCGCGAGTCGTACACCGGCAGACCGAAGTCGCTGGGGTGCACCATGAACTCGCGTACCTGACCCTCCTTGAGTTCACCCACCAGGGTCTCGCCCGAGAGCGAGATCTCGTCCATGCCGTTCATGCCGTGCACGACCATGACGTGCTCGCTGCCCAGGCGCTGCAGCACACGGACCTGAATGCCCACCAGATCCGGATGGAACACGCCCAGCAACTGGTTGGGCGCCCCCGCCGGATTGGTCAAGGGCCCGAGGATGTTGAACATCGTGCGCACGCCCAGCTCCTTGCGCACCGGGGCAGCGTGCTTCATGGCGGCGTGATGGTTGGGTGCAAACATGAAACCGATGCCGGTCTCGGCCAGGCACTCGGCGACCTGGGTGGGCTGCAACCCGATGAACGCGCCCAGCGCCTCCATCACGTCGGCCGAACCTGACGTGGACGACACGCTGCGCCCTCCGTGCTTGGCAACGCGGGCCCCGGCTGCGGCAGCCACGAACATCGAAGCCGTCGAGATGTTGAAGGTGTGAGACGAATCACCCCCCGTGCCCACGATGTCCACGAGGTGGGTGCGGTCTGCCACATGCACGGGCGTAGCGAACTCGCGCATCACCTGGGCGGCGGCCGCGATCTCGCCAATGGTCTCCTTCTTCACCCGCAGCCCGATGGACAGCGCGGCGATCATCACCGGGGACATCTCCCCGCTCATGATGCGGCGCATGAGGGCCAGCATCTCGTCGTGGAAGATCTCGCGGTGCTCGATGACGCGGGTCAGCGCTTCGCTGTTGGTGATGGACATGGGAACTCTCTGGAAACGGCGGGGGATGAAGCTCAGGCCAGGGCGGCGCGCATCACGTCGATGGCGCGGTCCACGTCAGGGCGCGAGACATCGAGGTGGGTGACCAGCCGCAAGCGGTACAGGCCCGTGCACAGCACTCCCTGCGCGCGGGCACGATCCACCACGCCGTGGGCACGATCGGGGGCCACATCGACGAAGACGATGTTGGTCTGGGGCATCTCGCATTGCACGCCCGGCAGGCCCTGCAGACCTTCGGCCAGACGGCGGGCGTTGGCGTGGTCTTCGGCCAGGCGGTCGATGTGGTGATCCAACGCATGCAGCACGGCTGCAGCCAGCACGCCAGCCTGCCGCATGCCGCCGCCGAGCATCTTGCGCACGCGATGCGCACGGGCGATCAACTCCTTGGGGCCGCACAGGGCTGAACCCACCGGGGCCCCCAGCCCCTTGCTGAAGCACACGGAAACGGTGTCGAAGGGCTCGGCCAGCTGGCGCGCTGACACGCGCGCATCGCCGCCCGAGGCCACGGCAGCGTTGAACAGGCGCGCACCGTCCAGATGGGTGGCCAGGCCGCGCGCATGCGCCAGGGCAGTGGCCTGCTGCACATAAAGCGGCGGCAGCACCTTGCCGCCCCAGGTGTTCTCCAGCGCCAGCAACCGGGTGCGCGCGAAGTGCGCGTCGTCGGGCTTGATCGCCCCCTCGATCTCGGCCAGGGCGATGGTGCCGTCGGCCGCCTGCGCCAGGGGCTGGGGCTGGATGCTGCCGAGCACGGCCGCGCCGCCGCCCTCCCACCGATAGGTGTGCGCCATCTGCCCGGCCAGGTACTCATCACCGCGGCCGCAATGCGCCATCAACCCGCACAGGTTGCTCTGCGTGCCCGTGGGCACGAACAGGGCCGCCTCCTTGCCCAGCAGCGCGGCGATGCGCTCCTGCAGAGCGTTGACGGTCGGGTCGTCGGCAAAGACGTCATCGCCCACCTCGGCCGCCGCCATGGCCGCGCGCATGGCGGGCGTGGGACGCGTGACGGTGTCGCTGCGCAGGTCGATCATGTCGGGGCCCCCATGCGGATGAAGTTGCGAAGCATCGCATGGCCGTGCTCGGACAGGATGGATTCGGGGTGGAACTGCACGCCCTCCAGAGGCGCCGCCGTGCCTGCCAGCGCCCGATGCCGCACGCCCATGATCTCGCCGTCCTCGGACTGCGCGGTGATCTCCAGTTCGGCCGGCAGGCTCTCGCGCTCGATGGCCAGCGAGTGGTAGCGGATGACCGTGGGTGCATCGGGCAGCCCCGCGTAGACACCACGTCCGTCATGCCGCAGCACACTGGTCTTGCCGTGCATCTGGCGCGCGGCACGCACGATGCGCCCACCCAGCGCAGCGCCGATGCTCTGATGGCCCAGGCACACGCCCAGCAGCGGCAATCGGCCGGCAAAGTGGCGCACTGCGCTCACGCAGATGCCGGCTTCGGCCGGCGAGCAGGGCCCGGGCGAGAGCACCAGGCGGTCAGGCTTCAGGGCCTCGATCTGCTCCAGCGTGATCTCGTCATTGCGGACCACCCGGACATCCTCACCGAGTTCACCAAAGTACTGCACCAGGTTGAAGGTGAAGCTGTCGTAGTTGTCGATCATCAGCAGCATGTGCGCTCTACCCTGTGTCTTGTGGGCACGTTCCTGGAAACATCCTGGGGATGTGCCGGCAGAAGGCCCGGACCCTGAGTCGCTGGCGATGCCGGCGCTGGACGCTGGGTGGGCTTGCGGACGGTTCCGCGGAGGCGGCGGCCCGGGTTGTGCGGGCTCGTGGAGTGGTCAGGCTGATGGCTTACGCCAACGCCAACCAGAGCGCACTGCGGTGATCGGGAGGATCGCAGACATGCAGCAGATTATGGATGATCCCCTGCGCCAGGGCTCAATGCGTCGCGGTGTCGCCCATCGAGATTCCAACGAGATCGGCCACAGGTGGGCCGACGCGAGCGGACGACTCCGGCAGAGCGCGCACGCGGGCAGCAGGCAGGGTCAGCGCGAACACCGAGCCCTTGCCGGGCTCTGAATCGATGAGGATCTCGCCTCCATGGCGCTGGATCACGTGCTTGACGATGGCCAGGCCCAGGCCCGTGCCGCCGGTCTCGCGCGAGCGGCCACTGTCCACGCGGTAAAAGCGCTCGGTCAGCCGGGCCAGATGCTCGCGGGCGATGCCGGGGCCGTTGTCCTGCACCTCGAACAGGCCGCTGCCATCCTCACGGCAGTTCCACCGCAGTTCCAGCTGACCGCCTGCCGGGGTGTAGCGCACCGCGTTGGTGACCAGATTGCCCAAGGCGCTGTGCATCTCGGTGAGATTGCACGCCACTTCGGCGGCCTGCGCGGGCGCCACCACGATCTGGTGGCGGCCCACTGACAAGGACTGCGCGTCGGCGAGGGCCCGCTCCAGCAGGGTGGACACCGGCACCCAGCCGTCCACCTGGGGACGGGGGCTGCCCTCGAGCTGCGCCAGCGTCAGCAGGTCGGCCACCAAGGCCTGCATCCGGCCTGTCTGCTGCTCCATGAGGTGCAGCACGCGCTGATGTTCGTCAGGCCGAAGCGACAGCGTGGCCAGGGTCTCGACAAAGCCGGACAGCACGGTCAGCGGGGTGCGGATCTCATGCGAGACATTGGCCACGAAGTCCCGTCGCATGGCCTCGGCGCGCTCTCGCTCGGTGATGTCCTGCGACAGCACCAGCTTCAGGCCCGGGCCGTAGGGCTTGATCAAGACCGACAGCGTGCCGTGGGCTCGCGGGTTGGGATAGATCACCGGTTGCAGGTACTGCCCCGCCTGGAGATAGGCCACAAAGGCGGGCGTTCGCACCAGGTTGGTGATGGGCTGCTGCACATCGCGCTGCGGGTCCAGGCCGAAGTGGTCGGCGGCCACGCGGTTGCACCACTCGATCTGATCCTGCGCGCCAAGCAACAGGACACCGTTGGGCGACGCTTCGATGGCGGACAGGAACTGTTCACGACGTTCGCGTTCGCGGTGCGTGGCTTCGTCGCGGCGCACCAGAGCACGCTCGGCCCGGTAGGCCAGCTCGCCCCAGAAACCCGCCTGCCGGGGCGCCGGGACGTCCAGGGGGCCGCGAAACCAATCCAGCAGGCGCCGCGCGCGCAAACGGTCACGCATCACGAAGCCGATGGCGCCAGCAGTCGCCCCTGCCCACGCCAGGAACAGGGTCACATCCCAGAACGCCCCGACCCCCGCCCCGACCAACAGGCCGATCAGCATGAAGGTCAGCAGCCCGATGATGCCGGTGAGCAGACCTTCCATGGACGAAAGCGCCTCAGCCCGCGACGACCTGGGGCAAGGCGGCCAGACGGTAGCCGGCGCCGCGCACCGTCTCGACCATGCCCGAACAATCCGCCACGGACAAGGACTCCCGCAGCCGCTTGATGTGGACGTCCACCGTGCGCTCCTCGATGAAGACGTGGTCGCCCCACACCCGGTCCAGCAACTGGGCGCGGCTGTGCACCCGCTCAGGATGGGTCAGCAGGTAGTGAAGAAGACGGAACTCGGTGGGGCCCAGCCGGATCTCCGTCGGCACGCCCCCCGTCAGGCAGGTCACGCGACGGGTGGCAGGGTCGAGCTTCAAGGGCCCCATCTGCACCGCATCGTCCAGAGACTGCGGGGAACGGCGGCGCAGCACCGCACGCACGCGGGCCACCAGGGTTCGAGGCGAGAACGGCTTGACGAGGTAGTCGTCGGCGCCGGCCTCCAGGCCCTGCACCTGGTCGGCCTCTTCGGCGCGGGCTGTCAGCATGATCACCGGCAGATCGCGCGTGCGGGACTCTCCACGCCACTGCCGGCACAGCGCAATGCCGCTGCGGTCCGGCAGCATCCAGTCCAGCACCACGAGACCGGGCAGCTCGCGGTCCACCAGTTCTCTGGCGGCCTGCGCCGACTCGGCCGTGACCACGGAGAAGCCCGCGTGGCGCAGGTTGATGGAGATGAGTTCCGCGATGGAGGGCTCGTCCTCCACCACCAACAGGCGGCTCGTGGTCATGTGCCTTGACCTGACATCCCGTTCATGGCTTCACTTGGCCACCGATTCGATATCCACCATGGGGGCATGACGGACATCGGCACCCTTGACGATGTAGATCACCGCCTCGGCCAGGTTCTTGGCATGGTCGCCCACCCGCTCCACGGCCTTGGCCACGAACACGAGATCGATGCTGGAGGAGATGGTGCGCGGATCCTCCATCATGTAGGTAATGAGCTTGCGCATCATCCCCTCGAATTCCTGGTCGATCTGGTCGTCGTGCTTGAGCACCTCCAGGGCCATGCGGGTGTCCAGGCGGGCGAAGGCATCCAACGACTTGCGCAATTGCGCCACGGCCAGATCGCACTCGAACTGCAGGTCGCCCACGGGCAGGCGGCGACCAGGCATGCCCACCGCCGCCAGGCGCTGGACAATCCGAGCGATGCGTGCGGCTTCGTCGCCCACCCGCTCAAGGTTGGCGATGATCTTGCTGATGGCAATCAACAGACGCAGGTCGCGCGCCGTGGGCTGGCGCCGCGCAATGATGCCCGACAGGTCCCGGTCGATCTCGACTTCCATCCGGTTGACGCGCTCCTCGTCGCGCAGCACCTGCCCGGCCAGGTCGGCTTCGATGGACACCAAGGCGGTGATGGCGCGCGAGACCTGGCTTTCCACCAGGCCCCCCATTTCCAGCACGCGGGTGGAGACGCCACTGAGCTCGGCGTCGAACTGGGTTGAAAGGTGCTTGTCGGGCATGTGGAATCCTTGAAGCTGTGAGGCGCGGCGGCTGATCAGCCGAAGCGGCCCGTAATGTAGTCCTCGGTTTCCTTGCGCTCGGGCTTCATGAAGATTTCCTTCGTCTCGCCGAACTCGATCAGGTCGCCCAGGTACATGTACGCGGTGTAGTCGCTGCAGCGCGCAGCCTGCTGCATGTTGTGGGTGACGATGGCGATGGTGTAGTCGCTCTTGAGTTCGTGCACCAGTTCCTCGATCTTGCCGGTGGAGATCGGGTCCAGCGCCGAAGTGGGCTCGTCCAGCAGCAGCACCGAGGGCTTGACCGCCACGCTGCGGGCGATGCACAGGCGTTGCTGCTGGCCGCCGGACAAGGACAGGCCGCTCTGGTTGAGCTTGTCCTTGACTTCCTTCCACAGTGCGGCCTTGGTCAGCGCCCACTCCACACGGTCGTCCATTTCGCTGCGCGACAGGGTTTCGTAGAGCTTCACACCGAAGGCGATGTTGTCGTAAATCGTCATCGGGAACGGCGTGGGCTTCTGGAACACCATGCCAATGCGCGCGCGCAGCATGTTGAGGTCCTGGCCGTCGTCCAGGATGTTCTCACCGTAGAAGTTGATCTGCCCTTCGGCCCGCTGGCCGGGGTACAGGCTGTACATCCGGTTAAAGGTGCGCAGCAGCGTGGACTTGCCGCAGCCCGACGGCCCGATGAAGGCCGTGACGCGCTTCTCCGCGATGTCCAGATCGATGTTCTTCAGGCCTTGGAATTTCCCGTAGAAGAAGTTGAGCTTGCGCACCTCCAGCGCGTTGCGCGTGGCGGCGGTGGTGTCGTTGATGACGGCTTGCATGGGGTGGTGGGCTCGGCGGTTGGGGCCTTGCGGTGGGCAGGCGCTCAGTTGGAGGAGCGGTCGCGGAAGAACACCCGCGCCACGATGTTGATCAACAGCACGGCCAGCGTGATGAGAAGCGCCCCCGCCCAGGCCAGGCGGATCCAGTTGTCATACGGGCTCATCGCAAACTGGAAGATCACCACCGGCAGGTTGGCCATGGGCTTGCCCATATCGGTGTTGAAGAACTGGTTGTTCAGGGCCGTGAACAGCAAGGGGGCGGTCTCGCCGCTGATGCGGGCCACCGCCAGCAGCAAACCCGTGATCACACCGCTGCGTGCGGCCCTCAGCGAGACCAGGATGGCCACCTTCCAGCGCGGCGCTCCCAGCGCGAAGGCGGCCTCGCGCAGGCTGCCGGGCACCAGGCGCAGCATGTTCTCGGTGGTGCGCACCACCACCGGGATGGCGATCAATGACAGGGCCAGGCTCCCCGCGTAGCCCGAGAAGTTGCCCACCGTGGCCACCGCAATCGCGTAGACGAACAGGCCCAGCACAATGGACGGGGCCGACAACATGATGTCGGTGACGAAGCGGGTGAGCTCCGCGGTGCGGCTGCGGTCGCCGTACTCGGCCAGATAGATGCCCGCAAGAATGCCCACGGGCGTGGAGACCAGCACCGTCAACGTCAGCATCATCAAGCTGCCGACGATGGCATTGCGCAGGCCACCGCCTTCGGTTCCCGGGGCCGGCGTGTCCTGGGTGAACAGCTTGAGATCCATGGCCGTCAGGCCGTTGTAGAACAGCACCGCCAGGATCCACAGCAACACCGCCAGCCCCAGCGCCATGGCGCCCATGGACAGGGTCAGACCCACACGGTTGGCCAGCTTACGCTGGCGATAGAGAGAGGGATTCATGCTCACAGGCCCTTGCCCTTCTCGGTACGGATGATGAGGATCTTTGCGATCGCCAGCACCACGAAGGTGATCACGAACAGCAAGAAGCCCAGCGCGAACAAGGTGGACAGATGGAAGTCCGCCGCCTCACCGAACTCGTTGGCCAGGGTGGAGGCGATGGAAGTCCCGGGCGAGAACAGCGACGTGGGCAGGCGGTTGGCGTTGCCGATGACGAAGGTGACGGCCATGGTTTCGCCCAGCGCGCGCCCGAGGCCCAGCATGATGCCGCCGATGACGCCTTTTTGCGTGTAGGGCAACACCACCCTGCGCACCACCTCCCAGGTGGTGCAGCCCAGACCGTAGGCCGATTCGCGCAGGATGGGCGGAACAATCTCGAAGACGTCACGCATCACGGCTGCCACGAAGGGCAGCACCATGAACGCCAGGATCATGCCCGCCGCCAGGATGCCCAAGCCGTTGGGGGCGCCACCGAACAGCCAGCCAATGAGCGGCATGCCGCCCAACACCTGTTGCACAGGTACCTGCAAGTAATCTGCGAAAAGCGGGGCGAAAACGAACAACCCGAACATGCCGTAGATGATGGAGGGCACCGCGGCCAGCAACTCAATGGCGGTGCCCAGGGGCCTGCGCAACCACACCGGGCAGGTTTCGGTGAGGAACAGTGCGATGCCGAAGGCCAGGGGCACCGCGATCAGCATGGCGATGCCTGCGCTGGTAACGGTGCCCACGATGGCGATCAACGCGCCGAATTCCTCGTTGATGATGTCCCACTCGGCCACCCAGAGGAAATCAAGGCCGAACTTCTTGAACGTGGGTGCGGCGTTGAGCAGCAACGAGCCGATGATGCCCATCAACGCCGCCAGCACCAGCAATGAGAACGCCTGCGTCAGCCGGTGAAAGACGGCATCCTGGATGCGTTGTCGCCGGGCAACGACCAGCGTGGCAGGAGCCACGCCGGCCAGGGGAGAGGGTGGAGGAGTCATGCGAGGTGCTTCCGTGTCAGGCCGCTCTTGCAGAGTATGCCCAAGGCCGCGCGGGCCGGCCTGCTCGCCAGGTCCCGCAGCGTCCAGGGGCGAAGGCGTCGTCCCGCTCATGGTCACCTCGGCAGCCCGTGTCGGCTCAGCGCTTGATCTGCGACCAGACGCGGCTGCGGATCTCGGCGGTCAGCCTGTCGGGCAGCGGCACGTAGTCGAGCTCCAGCGCCATCTGCTTGCCGTTCTTGAAGGCCCAATCGAAGAACTTCAGAGCCTCGTTCGATGCAGCCTTGTTCTCCGGATCCTTGTACATCAGGATGAAAGAGGCGGTGGAGACCGGCCAGCTGGTGGGCCCCTTGGCATTGACCATGGACACACCCATACCGGGAACGCCGAACCAGTCCGCGCCCGCGGCCGCAGCTGCGAAGGTCAGGTCATCAGGGCTGACGTAGCGGCCGTCGGCGTTCTGCATCTGCATGAAGTTCATGTTGTTCTTCTTCACATACGCGTACTCGACGTAGCCGATGGAGCCCTTGATGCGGTTGACGTTGGCGGCCACGCCTTCGTTGCCCTTGCCGCCCACGGACGTGGCGGCGGGCCACTTCACGGCAGCGCCCTTGCCCACCTTGTCAGCCCAGTCCTTGCTCACCACCGACAGGTAGTCGGTCCAGTTGAAGGTGGTACCGGATCCGTCAGCGCGGTGCACCACGGTGATCAGCTGGTCCGGCAAGGTCTTGCCCGGGTTCAAAGCAACGAACTTCGGGTCGTTCCACTTGGTGATGGCCCCCATGAACATTTCGGCCAGAACCGTTCCGTTCACGCGCAACTCGCCAGGCTTGAAGCCGTCGAGGTTGATGATGGGCACCGTGCCACCGATGATGGCCGGGAACTGCACCATGCCGTCCTTGTCGAGGTCAGGGCCGGAGACGGGGGCATCGGTCGCACCGAAGGTCACGGTCTTGGCGCGGATCTGGCGAATGCCACCTGAGGAGCCGATGGACTGGTAGTTCAAGCCCACGCCGGTTTCCTTCTTGTAGGCTTCGGCCCACTTGGCGTAGACCGGGAAGGGGAAGGTGGCGCCGGCGCCGGTGATGTCGGCAGCCAGAGCCGCGCCGCTGTAGGCCAGGGAGGCGACCACAGCGGCCGCCAGGGTCTTGAGGAAGTGACGCTTCATGGAAATCTCCTGGAAAGTGAACGGTGAAACGGTGAAATGGCGAATCAGGTCGATGAGGGGAACGCCAAACGCGGCGCCCTTGTGCTCGCGAAGGGCGGCCTGCATCGCTTTGAGCACACTCTAGGATGGCTCCATGAAGCTTTTGTGACAACCCTCGGCCGCCAATGACATCTTTTACCGCAGTGCCTCGTTTGGCGCCACGCACGAGGGAACGCTGAGGCGTGTCACAAAGCCGTCACATGGGGTGGCTATGGTCTTGTCGCCTCACTGCGCGGGGTCCCACCCCGTGCCAAAGCCCTGTAGAAAAGCACCACCCATGATCGATCGCGAAGCTTCCCTGCTGGCCTTCAACCGCCGCGTGCTGGCCCAGGCCAGGCGCGCCGATGTGCCCCTGCTGGAACGCCTGCGCTACATCACCATCGTCTCGTCCAACCTGGACGAGTTCTTCGAGGTGCGGTTCCCGGACTGGCTGGAACTGGTTCGCCAGAGCGCACAGGGCGAGACCCGGCAGGAATTCGTGGACCTGTCGGCCCAGGCCCATGAGCTGATCGACGAGCAGTACCGCGTTCTGAACGACGAGGTGATGCCCGCGCTGGCCGACCATGGCCTTCGCATCCTCAACCATGCCGAACGCAATGAAGAGCAGCGCCGCTGGGTGGCCCGCTTCTTTGAGGCGCAGGTGCGGCCGCTGCTGGTGCCCGTGGCCCTGGATCCAGCCCATCCCTTCCCGCTGGTGGCCAACAAGAGCCTGAACTTCATCCTGCGGCTCACCGGTGATGACGTGCACGCCGCGGGCGGCGCCATCGTCATCGTGAAGGTGCCGCGGTCGCTGCCGCGTGTCATCCGCCTGCCCGATCGCCTCATGCCTGCCGGCGAGCAGGGTTTTGTGCTGCTGACCAGCGTGATCCGCGCTCATCTCGAGGAGTTGCTGCCCGGCCGCACGGTGGAGGCGTTCTCGCAGTTCCGTGTCACGCGCGATTCCGACCTGGAGGTCGACGAAGACGACATGACCAATCTTCGTCAGGCCTTGCGCACCGGCCTGACCACCCGCCACTACGGGCAGGCCATCCGTCTGGAGGTGGTGAGCTCCTGCCCGCCGGAACTCTCCGCGCTGCTGTTGCGCCAGTTCGCCCTGCCGCCTGAGGCGCTGTACCCGGTGAACGGGCCGGTCAACCTGGTGCGGCTGAACCAGTTGATTGACCAGGCGCCGGCCAACGGGCTGCGCTTCCCGCCCTTCGAGCCCGGCTGGCCTCAGGCGCAGTGGCCCAGGGGCAGCAACGTCTTCGAGCGGCTCAGGAAGGGTGACCTGCTGCTGCATCACCCCTTCCAGAGCTTCGAGCCCGTGGTGGAGTTCCTGCGCCAGGCCGTGGCCGACCCGCAGGTGCTGGCCATCAAGCAGACCGTCTACCGCACCGGTACCGAGAGCGTGCTGATGGACTTGCTGCTGGAGGCGGTGCGCCGCGGCAAGGAAGTGACCGTGGTGCTGGAACTCAAGGCCCGCTTCGACGAAGAAGCCAACATCAACTGGGCTGAACGCCTTGAGGGCGTAGGCGCCCAGGTGGTGTACGGCATGGTGGGCCTGAAGACCCATGCCAAGCTGCTGCTGGTGACGAGGCGGGAAACGCCGCGCAAGGGCACCACCCTGCTGCGCCGCTACGCCCACCTGTCCACGGGCAACTACAACCCGCGCACCGCCCGGCTGTACACCGACGTGGGCTGTCTGACGGCAGACCCGGAGCTGACCGCCGACGTGGACGCCGTCTTCCTCAAGCTCTCCAGCCTGGCGCCGATTGCCGGGAACCGGCGACTGCTGACCGCCCCCACACAGCTGCACGCGCGCATGCTGGAGCTGCTGCGCAAGGTGAGCGACAGCGCACGCAAGGGCGACACCGCGCGAGTGGTGGTGAAAGTCAACTCCCTGACGGATCCCGCCTTGACCGACGCCCTGGTGGAAGCCGGACAGGCCGGCGCGCAGGTGGACCTCGTCGTGCGCGGGGCGTGCATCCTGCGGCCTGGCGTGCCGGGGGTGACCGACAATATCCGCGTGCGCTCGGTCATCGGAAGGTTCCTGGAGCACACCCGCGTCTTCTACTTCCGCTGGGGGGAGGCCGCGGCACCCGAGGAAGAGCTGTACCTCAGCAGCGCGGACTGGATGTCACGCAACATGCTGCGGCGCGTGGAAGTGGCCTGGCCCATCCTGGACCCGCTGCTACGCCAGCGCGTCATCGACGAATGCATCACCCCCTACCTGCTGGACCAGCAGGATGCCTGGGGGTTGCAGCCCTCTGGCGAGTACCTGCGAACGGCCACGCAGGGGCCCTCGGCCCAGCAAGCGCTCATGCGCCTGCACGGAACGACGGCCTCTTGAGCGTGGACCTCATCCTGTGGCGGCATGCCGACGCCCGCGAGGCGCCGGAGGAGGCCTTGGACCACGACAGGCCGTTGACGGCCAAAGGGGAGCGGCAGGCCGCGAAGATGTCGCGTTGGCTGAACCAGCATCTGCCCGATGGCGCGCGCGTGCTGGTGAGCCCCACCTTGCGCACGATCCAGACGGCGCAGGCCCTGGAGCGGCGCAAGCGGGTGATGGAGGAGCTGGGCCCGGACCAGACCGTGGAGGCCTTGTTGCATGCCGCCCGCTGGCCCGACGCCAAGGAGCCCGTGGTGGTGGTGGGCCATCAGCCCACGCTGGGCTTGACGGCGGCCTATCTGCTGGCCGGCGTGATGCAGCCCTGGCCGGTGCGCAAGGGAGCGCTGTGGTGGATCAAGCGGCGGGAGCGTGACGGGCAGGTGGAAGTGCTGCTGCACGCCAGCCTGACCTCAGAGCACGTGTGAGCCGTTGACCTCCCGTCAGTCTGTGACGGGCCGGGACCTGCGCCGAGCGACCTTGGGCTGAGCCTCTCCAGGCAGCGCGTCGAACAGGGCGACGAACTCCCCCGTGAGCTTGTGGGAGGGGTCCAGATGGACCATGGGCCGTGCCAACTGGTGTGACTCGCGCACCTTGACCGAGGCGCTCAGGTACGGTTGCAGCACCGGCAGGCCCTCGTCGATGAGCGCCTGCACCAGCTCTCCGGGCAGCCGCGCGCGCGCCTGGAACTGGTTGACCACGATGCCGTGCACCTCCAGCTCAGGGTTGTGGTCTTCGCGCAGATCCTGCACCTCTTCCAGCAGGCCGTACAAGGCCTTGCGCGAGAAGTCATCGCAGTCAAACGGGATCAGGCAGCCCTGGGCCGCAATCAGGGCGCTGCGGGTGTAGAAGTTCAGGGAAGGCGGCGTGTCGATCCAGATGCGGTCGAACGAGCCCTCCAGCAGCTCCAGGCCCTTGCGCAGCTTGTAGATCTTGTAGCGCGACTCCAGCTTCGCGTGCAATTCGGCCAGCGCCCCACTGGCGGGCATGACGCTCAGGTTCTCGAACGGTGTGGGCACGATGAAGCCCTCCACGCCCTCGTCCTTCACCGTGAACTTCAGGGATTGCTCGAAGAAGCCCGCGGCGCCGGGGTGGTCCTGCTCGGCGGCCTCGCCCAGCAGGTAGCGCGTGCTGTTGGCCTGCGGGTCCAGATCCACGACCAAGGTGCGCAGTCCCCGCTGGGCCCCAATGGCGGCGAGGTTGCAGGTGATGGTGGACTTGCCCACCCCGCCCTTCTGGTTGAACACGACACGCCGCATGGTCCTTCTCCCTGTCACTGAAACCTTTGCATTGTCGGGCCAGAACAGGCAAGGCTCAGGGTTTTCCCGATCGTGCCCCGGGGGTTTGGCGGGACGTCATGGTCACGTCATCGAAGGTTCACGCCCTCGTCACCATGGGTGGCCACCATCTGCGGACATGAACCGCTTCAACACTTCCTCGCTGGTCCACCCTTCTTCAGCCGATGCCGCCGCGCGATTGCTTCGCGAGGTCGACACACACCCGCGATTGCAAGCAGTGTGGGCGCGGCAGGAAGAAGAGGTGCGCGCGGCACAGCAATTGCGCTACCGGGTGTTCGCGCAGGAGATGGGCGCTCAGTTGTCTCGTCTGCCCGGCGCACCCGCGGAGCACGACATCGACATCTACGACCGCTTCTGCGAACACCTGCTGATCCGCACCGTGGCCAGGGACGACCAGCCCAGCCAGGTGGTGGGCACCTACCGCGTGCTGACCCCGGGTGGTGCGCGCCTGGTGGGAGGCCTCTACACCGACACCGAGTTCGACCTGGTGCGGCTGCGCCATCTGCGGCCCCGCATCGCCGAACTGGGACGCTCCTGCATCGACGAGCGCTGGCGTACCGGCGGCGTGATCATGCTGCTGTGGTCGAGCCTGGCGGAGTTCATGTCGCGCAACGCACTGGACGTGATGCTGGGCTGCGCCAGCATCCCCATGCGCGATGGCGGGCACCTGGCGGCCAGCCTGTGGTCGCAGTTGCGGCAGCGCCATCTGGCACCCATCGAGCACCATGTGACACCGCGTCTGGCGCTGCCCGTGGAAGAGCTCGACGACAGCCTGAAGGTGGACCCGCCGGCGTTGATCAAGGGCTATTTGAACTGTGGCGCCAAGGTGCTGGGCCCCCCGGCCTGGGACCCGGCCTTCGGCACGGCCGATCTGCCGATGATGCTGCAGATGCGCGAGATGTCGCCCGCATACCGCCGACGCCTGCTGGGCGCTTGAGGCGCCCACGCGCTCAATCCATCAAAGCCTTACTGGGCAAACTCCAGCCTGAGCGGCCCCTGCCGTTCCCAGACCTGCATCTCCTCCTGCAGCAGATGCAGGGCGCGCGGATTGGGGGTGACCTGGGGCGGCACCCACCCCAGAACGCCCACGCGGCCATTGCGCCGGGCCAGCCGATAGGCCGGTGAGGGCTCCGCCTGTCGGGCGTGGCAGCGGATCACGGCCAGGCGCAGACACAGCGTCTGCCAGGCGAACAGCGGGTCGGCCAGTTGTTCCTCCACCTTGCGCAAGCCGCCCCGCTGGGCCAATACCAGCTGGCCGATGCGGCGCTGCTGGCTCTGCGAGAAACCCGGGGCATCCAGATGCGCCATCAGGTAAGCACTGTGGCGGTGGTAGTCGTGGTGTGAAACCGCAAGGCCCAATTCATGCAGATCGCAGGCCCAGGCCAGTTCACGACGGGCCTGCGGATCGGCATCGGGCAGCACGGCGTCGTGCAGGCTGAGCGCGGTGTCACGCACCCGCTCGGCCTGTGCCAGGTCCACGCCGAACCGCGCCTGCAGGGCCGAGACCGTCAAGTCCCGAGCATCCTGCCCGCGCGCACCGGCGCGCAGCGCCAGCAAGCGCTCATGCAGATCGATGATGACACCCTGGCGCAACGCACCCTTGGCCGGACGCATCTGCTCGATGCCGAAGTGGGTCAGCAAGGTGTAGAGAATGGCCAGCCCCCCCGGGATGACGGCCCGTCGGTCGTCGCGCAGGCCGGGCACCTGGAGCCGCTCCACATGACCGGCCTCGATGCATTGCTCAATCAGCGCCGCCAGCGCCGGGGCCGTGATGCTGCCGTCCGTCGCGCCCGACTCCTTGAGCACGTGCGAGACCGCTCCGGCCGTGCCTGACGAGCCCAGCGCCTCGGTCCACAGGGTGGGCGCAAACTCCGACAAGGCCTCCTCGAACTCGGCGCCTGCAGCGATCTGGGCGGCACGAAAGGCCTGGGAGCTCAAGCGGCCATCGCCAAAGTAGCGCATGGACAGGCTGACCGATCCGACGGGGAAAGATTCCGCCGCGCCCGGCGTGCGGCCGCGGCCCAGGATCAGCTCGGTGGAGCGCCCGCCAATGTCGATCACCAGGCGCGAATCATCCGAGGGCTGCAGGAAAGACACCCCGCTGTAGATCAAGCGGGCTTCCTCGCGGCCGGAGATCACCTCGATCGGATAGCCCAGCACGCGCTGAGCAGCCCGCAGGAACTCGTCCCGGTTGCGGGCCTCGCGCAGAGTCTGCGTCGCGACGGCCCGGATGCGGGAGGGCTCGAAGCCCTGCAGGCGCTCAGCAAAGGTCTGCAAGGTGGCCAGGCCGCGCTCGAAAGCCGCCTCGGTCAGCCGGGACTGGTCGTCGAGACCGGCGCCCAACCGGACAACCTCCTTGAAGTACTCATGGCGCCGGTAGCGGCCCGAGGCCACACGCCCGATCTCCAGGCGAAAGCTGTTGGAACCGATGTCGATGGCAGCGAGCGGGCCCGCTGAAGCAGGATGGGAAGCAAGAGGCACGGAAGTATTGTGCGCCGCACCGGGACGACGCGAATAAAGCGCCGGGCAAGCTCCGTGCACGCCCGCCTGGCGCAAAGCCGGACTGTCAGCCGCCGGGAAGTCAGCGGCGCCGCGATGCAGCCGCCGCCGGCCGTATCGGGACGCGAGTTTGCGAAAGTTTCGTGACAGCGGCGTGAACCCTAGGCGACCGGAACGAAGCCGGCCTGCACCACCGGGTCGTTGATCGCTTCACGCAGTTCCGCCTCAAAGCGCGCGACCACGCCGCTCCAGTCCAGAGACTCCGCGCTACGGCGCGCGCCGATTCGCCAACGCTGCAGCGCAGGGCGGTCACGGGCCGCCGCCGCCACGGCCTCGATGAAGGCGCGCTCCTGGCCCAGCGGCACGTGCTGACCGTTCACGCCGGGCTGCAGCAGTTGGGAAGCCGCGGCATGGTCGTAAGCCACCACCGGCACGCCGCTGGACAAGGCCTCGGTCACCACGTTGCCGAAGGTCTCGGTCATGCTGGGGAAGACGAACAGGTCGGCACTGGCCACATGCCGGGCGAGGTCTTCGCCGGTTCGTTGGCCGACGAAGTGGAACTCGGGCCGTCGAGACTGCAGCGTGGCGCGCAGCGGGCCGTCACCGACCACCACCAGCCGCGCTGAAGGATGCTCGCCCGACAGGGCGTCGAAGGCGCGGATGAGCAGGTCCAGGTTCTTTTCCGGCGCGAGCCGGCCGACACACAACACCACCAGGTCTTCGGGCCCGGCGCCCCATGCCTGGCGCAGCATCTGGTCACGCCGACCGGGATGGAACAGCGCAGTGTCCACGCCACGGGACACCACGCGCAACCTCTGGAAGCCACAGCGCTCCAGGTCCTGCTGCAGGGCCCAGGTCGGCACGAAGGTGCGGCGGGTGGCGTTATGAAACTTGCGCAGGTACGCCATGATGGGCTTGCGCAGCCAGCCCACACCGTAGTGCTGGCTGTAGGCGTGGAAGTTGGTACGGAAATCCGAGGTCACCGGCAGTTTCAGATGCCGGCACGCCTGCAGCGCAGACCAGCCCAGGGGGCCCTCGGTGGCGATGTGCACGATGTCCGGGCGGTGCAAGGACCACAACCGCACCAGGTGGCGCTTGGAGGGCACGCCCATGCGCAGGCTGGGGTAGCGCGGCACTGGCAGCCCGCGCATCAACACCTCGTGGAAGCGCTCAGCGGCCCCCGGTGCATCGGTACCGCGCTGGCGCGGTCGCACCAGTTGCACGTCGTGATTGCGCGCGTGCAAGCCCTCCACCAGCCGCGCCAGCGTCATGGACACGCCATTGACTTCCGGTGGGTAGGTCTCGGTGACGAAGCTCACCCGAAGGCTGCGGCTGGGCGCAGGGTACTCGTGCACCAGCAGTTCGGGATCGGCATCTTCGGTAAATCCGTACATGACCCGATGCTGGGCCTGGTTTGCGACCGCTCGATGACAGAAGCGCGACATCGCTGTCACCGGGATGTCACCGACCTTTCATGCGCGTTGGGGAACATCCAGCGCGTCCGCATGCCGGGCACATCCCCATCCACCGAAGGACCGCCGTGAACGGATTTCTGAAAACTCTGCAAGTCCAGCGCTGGGACGACCACCGCTACTACCACCACAGCCGCATCAACCAGAGCCTGCACCTGGTCAGCGCCATCAGCTTCGTCATCGCCTACGGCCTGCTGTTCATTGAGCCGGCCTGGGCGGCCATCCTGGCCTGGTGCGTGTCCATGACCTCGCGTCAGGCTGGTCACTTCTTCTTCGAGCCCCGGGGCTACGACCACGTGAACCAGGCCACCGACGAGTACAAGGAAGAGATCAAGGTGGGCTACAACATCCGACGCAAGATCGTCCTCATGTCCGCCTGGGCAGGTCTGCCGCTGACGCTGTGGCTGACCCCGTCACTGGGAGGACTGATCGAGCCGGCCACCACCCTGGGAGAGTATGCGCATGACGTGGGCATGGCCTGGCTGGCCCTGGGAGTGGCGGGGCTGGTGCTTCGCGTGCTGCAGTTGTGGATGCAAGACGGGTTGATGACGGGCTTGGTGTGGGCCACCAAGATCATCACCGACCCCTTCCACGACATCTGGCTGTACCACAAGGCGCCCTTGCACCTGCTGCGTGGGGAACTCATCGACCCCATGACGCACGCCCAGCAACGTCACTGAGCCGCCTGCGCCTCCCGCCGACGGCTGAACATCTCGGCCAGCAAGCCGCGGCGGATCGAGCGGTTGGTGGTGGCGGGGTCCGTCCACCACCAACCATCGGCCTGCATCTGCCGCGAGGCGGACACGAAACCCTCCAGCACCGCCTGCAGGTCCTCGTCGCGGTAGTTCAGGCTGAAGATCAGGCGCCCCGTGCCCACCCAGCTCAAGGCCAGTCCATGTGCGCGCAAATAGAACTGCAGCATCCAGTTGTAGCGCGAGGCCTTCGTGTAGGTCACGGTCCAGACGCTGGACATCTGGGACACCCGCACGGGCAGGCCTTCCTGCTCAAAGCGCTCGTTGAACCGCGCGGCCCAGTGGTTCCAGCGCTCATCCAGCCCCTCGTACAGGCCCTGGACCGCAGGGGTCTGCAGCCGATCCAGGAAGGACTTCATGGCGCCCATGACGTAGGGGTGGGCGTTGAAGGTGCCCCGCGCGAAGCAGATATCGGCCGGCCGGTCCTCACGAAAGCGCTTCATCAGCGCAGCGCGCCCGCACACCACGCCCACCGGCAGGCCACCACCCAGGGTCTTGCCGTAGGTCACCATGTCGGCCTTCACGCCGAAGTACTCCTGTGCGCCGCCCGGCGCGAGCCGGAACCCAAGAAACACCTCGTCGAAGATCAGCACGATGCCGCGCTGCGTGCAGACCTCGCGCAGGCGTTGCAGCCAGGCGGTGTAGGCGGCGCGGTCAAAGCCGGCGGTACGGCTGCCGTCCACCAGGGAAGAGTCCCCCGGCGCCGGCCGGTTGGGGTGCAGCGCCTGCAAGGGATTGACCAGCACGCAGGCGATGTCGTCACGCGTTGCCAGCACATGCAGGGCGCGGTCGTCCATGTCCTTGAGCGTGTAGGTCTGGCGCGGTGTCACCGGGTTGCCCGGGCCGGGTTGGACGTCCTCCCACCAGCCGTGATAAGCCCCGCAGAAGCGCACCAGGTGCGTGCGGCGTGTGTGGTAACGCGCCAGCCGTACGGCCTGCATCACAGCCTCGGTGCCGGACATGTGAAAGGACACCTCGTCCAGCCCCGACAGGGTCTTCAGTCGCTGCACGTTTTCCAGCACGCAGGGGTGGTAGGCCCCGAGCACCGGCCCCAGCGCCGCTGCGGTGGCGGAGCCCTCGGCAATGCAGGCCTTGTAGAAGTCGTAGCCGAACAGGTTCACGCCGTAGGAACCTGTGAGGTCGAAGAAGTCGTTGCCGTCCAGGTCGCGCACCTTCACGCCGGCCGAGGACTGCAGGAAGCTGCCCACACGCAGGTGCTCCCGCAGGTAGGGGCTGTACTGGAAGGGCACGCGGTAGCTGCCCGTGAACTGCAGGTCGGAAATGCCGGCACGGGCCAAGGCCGTGGTCTGCGCGCTCAAGGGGTAGCGCTGGGCGTACAGGGCCGACAGCGCCGTGAAGCCAGCCTTGCGGCGATCGACCACATCCGCAGGCGCGTCGTCGCTGGCGAAGAACCGTTGCACGCCGTAGGCGTAGCCCGGGATCAGCGCAGCCACGCGCTTGGCCATACGCGAGTGACCCGCGAGCGAGCGGTGCTTGGCGCGCGACAACTCCAGTCGCCGCTTCAGGCGGGGCAGGCTCCAGGCGGCACCCAGCGACAAGGCTGCGAGCGCCGTCATGGCGGACAGTGGAAGAGCTTCATCCATGGTGGCAAGCCGTTTCCGGCGGTTCGTGGGCGATGTGAGAGATGTATGGCAATCCTTTGACAGGCTGATGAAATGACGCACCCGTCCCCCCGGAACTCCCGCATCGAAGAGGCCACCCGCACGTCGCAGGCCCGCAAGCCCGGCTGGTGGGAGCGGCTGCTGCTGCAGGAAGACCTGAACTTCCTGCTCACCAACCGCGTGCCCCGCATCGCCCTGACCCGCTTCATGGGCTGGTTCAGCGCCCTGCGCAGCCCGCTGCTGACCCGGCTGTCCATCGCGGTGTGGCGGCTGTTTACCGATCTGGACCTGAGCGAAGCCCGGACCGACCGGTTCAACAGCCTCCAGGAATGCTTCACCCGCGAGCTGCGGCCGGGAGCTCGCACGGTCGACCCCGACCCCCAGGTGCTGACCAGTCCCAGCGACGGCATCGTCGGGGCCTGCGGCACGGTGGAGCAAGGGCAGCTCTACCAGGCCAAGGGCTTCCCGTACCGCATGGCCGAGCTCTTCGGCCCGCATCAGGATGCTTCAGCCTTTGAAGGCGGCACCTACGTCACGCTGCGGCTGACCTCGGCCATGTACCACCGCTTCCACGCCCCTCACGACGGGCAGGTGCATCACCTGAGCTACCTCAGCGGAGACACCTGGAACGTCAACCCCATCGCCCTCAAGCGTGTGGAGCGGCTGTTCTGCCGCAACGAGCGCGCCGTGCTGCGCACGCGGCTGGCCATCGGCGGTCACGAGATCGCGCTGGTGCCGGTGGCCGCCATTCTGGTGGCCAGCATGCGCTTTCACTTCCTGGACGTGCTGTTGCACCTGAAGTACCGCGGCCCTCATGAACTGGCCTGCAACGCGCACTTTCGCAAGGGGCAGGAGCTGGGATGGTTCCAGCACGGCTCCACCATCATCGTCTTCGCGCCGCCGGGCTTCACGCTGTGCCCCGGCGTCCAGGAGGGCGCACGCATCCGAATGGGTGAGCCCCTCATGCGCTTGCCGGGCGTTGTCACGAATCTGTAGGCTGCGCTTCACCGCTGCGTCATGCAGGCCCGACACCATGCCCTTCAGGCACGCGGCGGCAGGGGTCGCCCGGCGCCACCGGGAGTGCACAGATGAAGATCACCGTCTTTGGTGCTGGGTATGTGGGCCTTGTCACGGCGGCCTGCCTGTCGGACATGGGCAACAGCGTGGTGTGCGTGGACGTGGACGAGCGCCGCGTCGAGGGCCTGCGTCAGGGTTGCATTCCGATCCATGAGCCCGGCCTGGCCGATCTGGTGACGCGAAACGCCTCGGCAGGTCGCCTGCAGTTCACTTCGGATGCGGCGCGGGGCGTCGCCCACGGCACCATCGTCTTCATTGCCGTG
>JBILSM010000126.1:0-8172 GCA_044372085.1 Rubrivivax sp. | reverse complement strand
GCAGCGCTGGGCAACCAGCGCAAACCACAGCAAAGGCCGGATACAAGGCAGCAGCCGACTTCTTCACAACACGATACGGGTTTGCACCTATCGCCGGGAGGCATCCATACAAGACGCCACATGACAGCCTCGCCCCACGCACCCCGCCTGCTGAGACTTGTCCCGGCCCTGCTGGCCGCCTGCCTGCACCTGCCGGGCGCGGCCTCGCCCTCATCGGTGTGGCGGTGCGAGGTGGCAGGACAGGTCACCTACGCCAACCAGCCTTGTCACAAGGTGTTGAGCGCGTCACAGGCTGCGGTGGCCTCGCAGCGCAGAGTGGACGCGGACGACGCACGCACGGACGAGCAAAGGCGTCAGGCGCACACGGTGGCGAAGTCACAGGAACGCCTGGCGGCCACCCTGCAGAAGGAGCGCCGCCTGCGTGCCCAGTTCTCGCCCCGGCCTGCTGCCGCGACGGTCATCGGGTTGCCACCCGACCCGTTGGCCCGCCCGGACCTCAGGCCAACGGCGAAGGAGGTGTCGTCGAAACCGAAGCGGACGCAGGCGCAGGCCGGCCTGTCAGCCGCTCGTACTTCACCCGCAACTGGTCCCGCGTCTCGACGTACTCCGGATTGACCGGGATGCAAGCCACGGGGCACAGTTGCACGCACTGGGGCTCGTCGAAATGGCCCACGCACTCGGTGCAGCGATGGGGGTCGATCTGGTAGATCTCCAGCCCCATCGAGATGGCCTCGTTCGGGCACTCGGGCTCGCAGACATCACAGTTGATGCACTCGTCGGTGATCCACAGAGCCATGGGAAGGAAGCCGCTCAGGTGTCGGTGTTGACCACGCGGTCTTGCAACCGCCGAAGCACCGAGGGTGCCACGAACTTGGAGACATCGCCGCCCAAGGTGGCAATCTCGCGCACGAAGGTGCCGCTGACGAACTGGTACTGGTCACTGGGGGTCATGAAGACCGTTTCGACGTCGGGCATCAGTTGCCGGTTCATGCCGGCCATCTGGAACTCGTATTCGAAGTCGCTCACCGCCCGCAGACCTCGGATGACCACCTTGCCGCCCAGATCGACCACAAAATTGCGCAACAAGCCCCGGAAGGCCATGACCTCGACATTCGGGTAAGGCGCAGCGATCTCCTGAGCCATTTCCAGGCGCTCGGCGATCGTGAACATGGTGCGCTTGTGGTGGCCTGCCGCCACCGCCAGCACCAACCGGTCGAACAGGTTGGAGGCCCGGCGCATGAGGTCGGCATGGCCCAGCGTCATCGGATCGAAGGTGCCGGGGTACACCGCGGTCAAAGGGGTCTTGGTGGTCATGTTCGTCCTTGCGCCGTCTCCTGCCAGCGCACTCGAACCAGTGTAGCCACAGGCTGCCGTGATCGCACCCGCCGACTGGGCCGGATCGAGATCAGTCTGTCCTGAAGGAAGGCGCGTCGGCCGGAAGGTCGGACGCACGGCGCAGCAGATGATGGTGAACCCTCCCTGCACGACCCTGACGGTGCAGCCGCCAAGGCACAGGCAGGTCGGTCAGGGGCTGGGCGTCCTCGGCATACAACCATCCGCCGGGCACCACCACGCGCGCGGCGGCGGCCAGCGCGGGGCCCAGCAGGCCCTGGCCGTAGGGCGGGTCCAGGAAGACGAGGTCGAAGCTGGCCGGCCCCTGGGCCTGCAGCACGCCCAGCGCCGGAGCGCAGACGATCTCCACCGCGTCCGCATGCAATCTGACCTTCACGCGGCGCAGGCTTTCGGCCAGCCGGGCCTCGCGCTCGACCAGCAGCACCCGCTGCGCCCCGCGCGAGGCGGCCTCGAACCCCAGGGCTCCGGTGCCGGCAAAGGCATCCAGGCAACGCCAACCCGTGAGGTCTTGCCCCAGCCAGTTGAAAAGGGTTTCGCGCACTCGGTCGGGCGTGGGCCGCAGGCCCGGGGCATTGGCCACCGGCAGACGCGAACCCCGCCATGAGCCTGCGATGATGCGCACCTCCTGCGGCGTGCGGGCACCTGGCGCACCCTTGCGCGCCGCACCCGCACCCGCACTCACACCCGCAGGTGCGCCACCAGCCCGGCCAGCGGCGTGCTTCACTGCCGCACCGGGATGCCGTCGCGCACCAGCAATGCCTTGGCCTGGGCGACGGTGAACTCGCCGTAGTG
The DNA here is from genome assembly GCA_044372085.1 of Rubrivivax sp. Taxonomy (GTDB): domain Bacteria; phylum Pseudomonadota; class Gammaproteobacteria; order Burkholderiales; family Burkholderiaceae_C; genus Rubrivivax. Next base: position 6,027 of record JBILSM010000126.1, on the reverse strand, counting down.
GAAGATGCTGGCAGCCAGAACGGCATCGGCCCCTCCGATGCGGATGCCGTCGGACAGGTGCTCCAGCGCACCCACGCCGCCCGAGGCGATGACCGGCACGGGCACCGCATCGCTGACGGCACGCGTGAGTTCGAGGTCGAAACCGGACTTGGTGCCGTCGCGGTCCATGCTGGTCAGCAGGATCTCGCCCGCGCCGTGCGCAGCCATCTTGGCGGCCCAGGCCACGGCATCCAGCCCCGTGTTCTTGCGCCCGCCATGGGTGTAGACGTCCCAGCCGGGGCCGCGCAACGCCAGATCGTCGCCGTGGCGGCGCTTGGCGTCGATGGCGACCACGATGCACTGGGCACCGTAGCGATCTGACGCATCGCGGATCACCTGCGGGTTCGCCACGGCGGCAGAGTTGAAGCTCACCTTGTCGGCCCCGGCATTGAGCAACCGACGCACGTCGTCGACGGTACGCACGCCGCCGCCCACCGTGAGGGGAATGAACACCTGGGAGGCCACGGCCTCGATGATGTGCAGGATGAGATCGCGCCCGTCGGAGGTGGCGGTGATGTCCAGGAAAGTGAGTTCGTCCGCACCCTGCTCGTTGTATCGCGCGGCGATCTCCACCGGGTCACCGGCATCGCGCAGTTCGACGAAGTTCACGCCCTTGACCACGCGGCCGCCGGTCACGTCCAGGCAGGGAATGATGCGTTTGGCCAGCATGGACAGGATTCTCGTGAAGGATATGGGGCCGGCCGACGCAGAGCCCGGCGGCAGCGGAGGGGCGAATGAGGAGGCTCAGTCGCCGGAGAGTTCGTCTGCCCGCGCCTGGGCTGCGGCGAAATCCAGCGCTCCGGTGTAAATGGATCGGCCGCAGATCACGCCGTCCACGCCTTCAGACTCCACGGCGCACAGCCGTTCGATGTCGGCCAGGTCGGACAGACCTCCCGAGGCGATGACCGGGATGGTCAGCGCCTGGGCGAGCTTGACGGTGGCCTCGATGTTGATCCCGGTGAGCATGCCGTCGCGGCCGATGTCGGTGTAGATCACGCCCTCGACGCCGTAGTCCTCGAACTTGCGCGCCAAGTCCACCACCTCGTGGCCCGTGAGCTTGCTCCAGCCGTCGGTGGCCACCTTGCCGTCCTTGGCATCCAGGCCCACGATGATGTGGCCCCCAAAAGCGCTGCAGGCGTCTTTCAGGAAACCGGGGCTCTTCACGGCAGCGGTGCCAATGATGATGTAGCTGATACCGTCGTCCAGGTAGCGCTCGATGGTGTCCAGGTCACGGATGCCACCGCCGAGCTGCACCGGGATCTCGCCGTCCACTTCGCGCAAGATGGCCTTGACCGCGCCTTCGTTCACCGGTTTGCCGGCAAAGGCGCCGTTGAGGTCCACCAGATGCAGCCGCCGCGCCCCGGCATCCAGCCAGCGCCGGGCCATGGCCGCCGGGTTCTCACCAAAGGTGGTGGAGGCGCTCATGTCGCCTTGCAGCAAGCGGACGCAGTGGCCGTCCTTCAGGTCGATGGCGGGGATCAGCAGCATGGCTGTGCAAAGGATTGAGGAAAGGAGGACGGTGGAGAGGACATCGAGCGCAACCGCCGACAGGCCGAACCGGGGAAAAAGCGAAAGGGCCGGTCAGGGCATCCAGCGCAAAAAGTTGCGGTACAGGGCCAAGCCATGCTCGGCGCTTTTCTCGGGGTGAAACTGTGTGGCAAAAATGTTATCTCGCGCCACCGCACAGGTAAAGCGGCCGCCGTAGTCGGTGACCCCGGCGGTGTGTCGCGCCTGCGACGGTGCGGCGTGGAAGCTGTGCACGAAGTAGAACCAGGCGCCATCGGGCACGCCGGCCCACATCGGGTGGGCCAGGCCTTCGTCCAGCCCCGACTGGAACACCTGGTTCCAGCCCATCTGCGGCACCTTGTAACGGCTGCCATCGGGCTGAAGCCGCCCCTCCAGCCGAAAGCGGACCACGCGCCCGGGGATCAGCCCCAGCCCGGGGGTGTCCTGCTCTTCGCTGTGGTCCAGCAGCATCTGCATGCCCACGCACACCCCCATCAGGGGCTTGTGCGCGGCCGCGTGCAGCACGGCGTCCTTCAAGCCGGACGCCTGCAGTTCGCGCATGCAGTCGCGCATGGCGCCCTGGCCGGGCAGCACCACGCGCTGCGCCGCCAGCACCTCTTCCGGGTTGGCGGTGACGATGACGCGCACGTCCTGGTCACGCGCCACATGAGCCACCGCCTGCGAGACCGAGCGCAGGTTGCCCATGCCGTAGTCGACGACGGCGACCGTCTGGGTCACAACGATCCCTTGGTCGAGGGGATGACGCCGGCCGAGCGAGGGTCTGGCGTCAGCGCCATGCGCAACGCGCGGGCGAAGGCCTTGAAGACCGTCTCGCACTGGTGGTGCGCGTTCTCGCCCTTGAGGTTGTCGATGTGCAGCGTGACCAGGGCGTGGTTGGCGAAGCCCTGGAAGAACTCGAAAGCCAGCTGCGTGTCGAAGCCGCCTATGGCGCCAGCCTTGAAGGGCACGTCCATGTGCAGCCCTGGCCGGCCGGAGAAATCCACCACCACGCGCGACAGCGCCTCGTCCAGCGGCACGTAGGCGTGGCCGTAGCGCGTGATGCCGCGCTTGTCACCCACGGCCTGCGCAAAGGCCATGCCCAGCGTGATGCCCACATCTTCCACGGTGTGGTGGCCGTCGATGTGCAGGTCGCCCTTGGCGTCGATCGCGAGGTCGATCAGCCCGTGGCGAGCGATCTGGTCGAGCATGTGGTCGAAGAAGCCGATGCTGGTGGACAGCGCGGCCTGGCCAGTGCCGTCCAGGTCGATCCGCACGCGGATCTGGGTCTCCTTGGTGTTGCGCGTGATGTCGGCGGTGCGGTTCATGGTCGGGCTCTGGTTCACAGGCTCTCCTTCAGGGCCGCCAGCATGCGGTCGTTTTCCTCGGGGGCGCCCACTGTCAGGCGCAAACAGTGGGCCAACAGCGGGTGCAGGCCGGCAATGTGCTTGACCAGGATTCCCCGTGCCTTCAGGCCCTCAAAGGCGCGGGTCGAATCGGGCACGCGCACGAGGATCATGTTGGCCTCGCTGGGGAATGCCGTCACGCCGGCCATGCCACGCAGGGCTGTCTGCAGGCGCTCGCGCTCGGTGCGCAGCACGGCGGCCTGGCGCGCGTACTCGTCGGCATGTTCCAGCGCGAACAGGGCCGCCTCGGCGTTGAGCGAGCCCACGTTGTAGGGCGGACGCACCTTGTCGATCTCGCGGATGAGCTCGGCCGCGCCGCACAGGTAGCCCAGGCGCACACCGGCGAGGCCGAACTTCGACAGCGTGCGCAGCACCAGCACGTGGGGGTGCGCCGCCATCTTCTGCATCCAGGTGCGCGACGAAAAGGGCTGGTAGGCCTCGTCCATCACCACCAGCCCCTGCTGGGCGCCCACGGCGGCCACCACGCGGTCAATTGCCGCCTCGTCGAACAGATTGGCCGTGGGGTTGTTGGGGTAGGCGATGTAGGTCAGGGCCGGGCGGTGCTGCTCGATGGCCGCCACCATGGCATCGGCGTCCAGCTCGAACCGGGCCGTCAGCGGCACGCCGACGAAAGCCAGGCCGCGCAGCTTGGCACTCATCTCGTACATGACGAAGCCCGGCAGCGGCGCCAGCACGCTGGCGCCGGGCTTCATGCAGGCCACCGACAGCATGTCGATCAACTCGTCCGAGCCGTTGCCCAAGGTGAGTGCGCAGCCTGCGGGCAGGTTCACGTGACGGGCGAGTTCCGCCGTCAGCGCCGCCGTTCCCATGCCAGGGTAGCGGTTGATGGCCACACGCCCCAGGCGCTCACCCAGCTCGCGCTGCAGCTCGGGGGGCAGCGTGAAGGGGTTTTCCATCGCGTCCAGCTTCACGAAGCCAGCGCTGGGCTGCACCGCGTAGGCGTGCATGGACTGCACGTCCTGGCGGAGGGTGGCACGCAAGCGATCGGGCAAAGAGGTCATTCGGATGTGTCCAGGATCGCGGGGCTGGAGTAGAAGGGATTGACGATTTCCAACCGGTCCACTACGAGGCCGTGCTGGAGATCCTCAGTCAGCAGCACGATGCAGCCCAGTTGGTGCGCAGCCGCCACCATCAGCGCGTCCCAGTAGGAAAACGAAAACCGATCTTGCAGCCCCCAGGCGCGGTCCACGGTTTGCTCGTCTACCGCCCAGGGCTGCCAGGCGCGATAGCGGCGCACCAAGTCCCTCGCCGCGTCGACGCTCATCCCCGGCGCGGCCTTGCGCAGGTTGACATAGAACTCGTTCAGAACCTGGGTGCTGAGGCGCCCGCTTCTGTGGTTCCAGCAGTGGGTCAGCCATGCCTGGGCCGACTGCTGCTTGGAGGGCGCACGATCATCCTGCGCGTAGAGCAGGACGTTGGTGTCAACGAAAACGGTTGAGGCGCTCGGCATAGATGTCTTCGCGGCGGGCGTAGGGCGCCGTGAAGGGCAGGGTCTCAAACTTCAGCGCCTCGCGCATCGCGCGCTCGTAGGCGTCGTCATGCCGCATCTTCTCGGCCAGCATCTCACCAATCAGCCGCGACACGCTGGTGTTGCGGCGCGCGGCTTCCATGCGGGCCCAGGCGGCCACGTCTTCTTCCATGGTGACGGTAACATTCTTCATAGAAGCCACGAGTTTCGTGTTACACGAATCCAGTGTATCAGTCGCCCTTTTCGCGTAACCGCATCTCGGCCGCCCGGGCGTGCGCCTGCAGCCCCTCGCCGTAGGCCAGTTCGGCGGCGATGGGGCCCAGCAACTGGGCGCCTGCTTCGCTGATTTCGATGAGGCTGCTGCGCTTCTGGAAGTCGTACACGCCCAGGGGCGAGGAGAAGCGCGCCGTGCCGGAGGTCGGCAGCACGTGGTTGGGGCCGGCGCAGTAGTCGCCCAGGCTCTCGCTGGTGTAGGCGCCCATGAAGATGGCGCCGGCGTGCTTGAGCAGTGGCTCCCAGCGGTGGGGGTCGCGTGAGCTCACTTCCAAGTGCTCGGGCGCGATGCGGTTGCTGATGGCGCAGGCCTCTTCCATGGAGCGGGTGCGGATGAGCGCGCCGCGGCCTTCGAGCGAGGCGCGAATCACGGCCTGGCGCGGCATCTGCGGCAGCAGGCGCTCGATGGCGGCCTGCACCGCGGCGATGTAGGCGGCATCCGGGCACAACAGGATGCTCTGGGCCAGCTCGTCATGTTCGGCCTGGCTGAACAGGTCCATGGCCACCCAGTCCGGCGGCGTGCTGCCGTCGGCCAGCACCAGGATCTCACTTGGCCCAGCAATCATGTCGATGCCCACCTGGCCGAACACACGGCGCTTGGCGCTGGCGACAAACGCATTGCCCGGGCCGGTGATCTTGTCCACGCGCGGGATGGTGGAGGTGCCGTAAGCCAGCGCGGCCACGGCCTGCGCGCCGCCGATGGTGAAGGCGCGGTCCACGCCGGCCACGGCGGCGGCGGCGAGCACGAGGTCGTTGCGCTCGCCTGCGGTGGCCACGCCGCCGTGTCCACCTGCTGTGGCAGCGCCGCCACCACTCACGGCCTGGGACCCTGACCCGCCCGTGGCCAGGCTGCCGCGCACGGGCGTGGGCACCACCATGATGATCTCGCCCACACCGGCCACGCGGGCGGGCACGGCATTCATCAGCACGCTGGACGGGTAAGCCGCCTTGCCGCCGGGCACGTACAGGCCCACGCGGTCCAGCGGCGTGACCTTCTGGCCCAGCAAGGTGCCGTCCTCGTCGCGGTAGCTCCAGCTGCGGCCGCAGGCTTCCAGCTGGCGCTCGTGGTATCGACGCACGCGGTCGGCCGCGGCCTGCAGCGCCTGGCGCTGGGCCGGGGTGATGCGCGACAGCGCTGCCCGCAGTTCGTCCTGGCCGATCTCCAGCGCCGACACCGACGCCGCGGCCAGGCCGTCGAAGCGTGCGGTGTACTCCAGCACAGCGGCGTCACCGCGCGTGCGCACGTCCTCCAGGATGGCAGCCACGCGCTGCTCGATGGCGGCGTCAGTCTCGGCAGACCAGTGCAGCACACGTTGG
>JBILSM010000004.1:0-78659 GCA_044372085.1 Rubrivivax sp. | reverse complement strand
GGTGGCCATCCGCCGCACGGGCCACTACGCTGCGGACTACACGCTGCTGCCGCTGGCCGAGGTGGCCGGCCGCACCCGCACCATGGACGACGCCTTCATCGCGCCGTCGGGCACGGACGTGACCGATGCCTTTCGCCTCTACCTGAGGCCGCTGCTGGGCTCGGGCATGCCCGATGCCTACCGACTGCGCCCCAACACCGTGGCCAAGGTCCTGAAGCCTTGACGCCGTGAGGCGCGCGTCAGACGCGTCAGCCCAGGCGTGTCAGGCCAGTCGTACCAGACCAGTCGTGTCAGGCCAGGGGCGTCACCGCCAGGCGACCACCCTGCGCCTGCACGGTTTGTCCCAGCAGCTTGGTGACAGCGTAGATCGCTTCGATGGTGGGCGTGGGGGTCTCGGTGATGCGGCCCAACTCCACCACCGCCCCCACCAAGGCTTCCAGCTCCAGCGCGCGGCCGGCTTCCACGTCTTGGAGCATGCTGGTCTTGTGGGCGCCCACGGCCTGGGCGCCGGCCAGACGCTGCTCCAGGCTGATGCGGAACTGCACGCCCAGGCGCTCGGCCACGGCCTTGGCCTCCGTCATCATCCGCGCGGCCAGTTCGCGCGTGGGCGCGAAGGTGCAGATCTGCTCCAGCGTGGCGTGGGTCAGCGCGCTGATGGGGTTGAAGGTCAGATTGCCCCAGAGCTTGACCCAGATCTCGCCGCGGATGTCCTTGCTGACCGGGGCCTTGAAGCCGGCGTTCATCAGCGCCTTGGACAGCAGCTCGACCCGCTCGCTGCGCGAGCCATCAGGCTCGCCGAGCGTGAAGCGGTTGCCTTCAATCACTTTCACCACGCCTGGCGCCACCAGCTCCGCGGCCGGGTAGACCACGCTGCCGATCACGCGCTCGGGCTCGATGTGCGCAGCGATCAGCCCGCCAGGGTCCACCGCTTCGATGGCACGGCCTTCCCACGGGCCAGCCAACTGGTGGAAGTACCACCAGGGCACACCGTTGATCATGGTGACGACCATGGTCTCGGGGCCGAACAGGCCGCGCAGGTCGGGCAGCAGGTCCTTCACCTGGTGGGCCTTGACGGTGAGCAGCACCGCGTCCTGCGGTCCGGCCTCGGCGCATCGCTGCACAGCCCGTACCCCGGGGGCGTGCAGCTCACTGCCGTCTTCCAGGATCAGGCGAAAGCCGTTGGCGTTGATGGCCTCCAGGTTGCGGTTGCGGGCGATGAAGGTGACCTCCTCGCCTGCGGCTGACAACCTGGCACCCAGGTAGCCGCCGATGGCACCGGCACCGACGATGGCAATCTTCATGAACTCGGAATCCTTTTGCAGGGGTGGTTGGGGTGGGGGCTGTCTGCTCAGGCGGGCGGGGCGGCGGGTGCGGCCGGGCCTGCACCCGGTGTGGCCCGCAACGCGCGCCGCAGCGCCCCGAAAGCCGGCCATACCAGCATCAGCACGGCCAGCCCGGCAATGCTGCCCACCAGCGGATTGCTCCAGAAGATGGTCAGCGAACCCTGGCTGAGCAGCATCGACTGCCGGAAGCTGGACTCTGCCATGTCGCCCAGCACCAGCGCCAGCACCAGCGGTGCCAGAGGGTACTTCAGCTTCTTGAACAGGTAGCCCACCACGCCGAACACCAGCATCATCGCGACGTCGAAGAAGGACGAGTGCACCGTATAGGCGCCCACTGCGCACACCATGATGATCACAGGCCCCATGATGGAGAAGGGGATGCGTAGGATGGCGGCCCACCAGGGCACGGTGGTCAGCACCACGATCAGCCCCACCACGTTGCCCACGTACATGCTGGCAATCAAACCCCAGACGAACTCCTTCTGCTCCACAAACAGCATGGGCCCGGGCTGCAGGCCCCAGATGAGCAGGCCGCCCAGCAGCACCGCCGCGGTGGGCGAGCCCGGGATGCCCAGCGTCAGCATGGGCAGCAGCGCGGCAGTGCCTGCCGCGTGGGCGGCCGTCTCCGGCGCCACCACGCCCTCGATACGTCCCCTGCCGAAGCTGTCCGGGTCTTTCGACAGGCGCCGTGCCATGCCGTAGCTCATGAACGAGGCCGGTGTGGCACCACCGGGCGTCACGCCCATCCAGCAGCCCACCAGGGTGCTGCGGATGAACAGCTTCCAGTGCGTGAACAGCTCCTTCCAGGTTTGCAGTACGGTGCCGAAGGTGATGCGGGCGCTGCGGCCCTTGAAGGACAGGCCTTCTTCCATGGTCTGCAGGATCTCGCCAATGCCGAACAGGCCGATGACCGCGATCAGGAAGTCAAAGCCCTTGAGCAGTTCCGGGAAGCCGAAGGTCATGCGCAGCTGGCCGGTCACCGAGTCCATGCCCACGGCGGCCAGGGCAAAGCCCAGCATCATGGCCGACAGGGTCTTGGCCGCGGGCTCCTTGCTCATGCCGATGAAGCTGCAGAAAGTGAGCAGTTGCACGGCAAAGAACTCGGGTGGTCCGAACTTGAGTGCGAACTGCGCCACCAGCGGTGCCAGGAAGGTGATCATGGCCACGGCGAAGATCGCGCCCACGAAACTGGACGTGAAGGCTGCCGTAAGCGCCTGAGCGGCCTTGCCTTGCTGGGCCATCGGGTAGCCGTCGAAGGTGGTGGCCACGCTCCAGGGCTCGCCTGGAATGTTGAACAGGATGGAGGTGATGGCCCCGCCGAACAGCGCACCCCAGTAGATGCAGCTCAGCATGATGATGGCCGAGGTGGGGTTCATGCCGAAGGTCAGTGGCAACAGGATGGCCACGCCGTTGGCGCCGCCCAGCCCGGGCAGCACGCCGATCAACACCCCCAGCGTCAGGCCGATGAGCATGAAGCCGAGGTTCTGCCACCCCAACGCCACGCCGAAGCCTTGAATGAGGCTCTGGATTTCGTCCATGTCGAGTCTCCTTGGGGTTCAGTAGCCGAACAGGGCTTCGAGCGGCCCCTTGGGCAGCGGCACGAGGAACCAACGTTCGAACACCACGAACACCACCAGCGGCACCACCACGGGCACCGCCAGCTTCACCGGCAGCCGGTGCTGCCCGTGCCGGTGCATGAACCAGCCGATCAGCAGCGCGGAGGCCACGTACAGGCCGATGAACTTGATCAGCACCACGTGCACCACCATGGGCCCCATCACCGCGGCCACGCTGCGCATCTGCGAGCGTTCCGCAAAGACTTCGATGTGCCGCCAACGGCGCAGCTGTTGCACGGCGGTCCAGGCGCTGGCGCCCAGCAGGGCCAGGCCGATGTAGAAGGGGAAGTAGCCGGCCTGGGGGCCGTCGTCGGCCCAGCCCGCGCCAACGCGCAGGCTGTCGGCCACCACCACCAGCGCCAGCGCCATCAGCGCCAGGGCCACGCCCAGCTCCACCCCGCGCGTGGCGATGGGGGCTCCCTCGGCGCTGTCCGTGTGGTCAGCGCCGTTGTCTTGAGAGGTCTGCATGGCGGCCCCCTCAGTTGGCGAGGAAGCCGGCTTCGCGCATCAACACGCGGTGCATCTGCTCGTTCTTGCCCAGCCAGTCGAAGTACTCCTGGCCGGTCATGACGGTCTGCTTGAACGCGCCCTTGACCATGAAGTCCTTCCACTCGGGCAGCGCCCGTACCTTGGCCAGCAGATCCACGTAGTACTTGAGCTGGTCCGGCGTCACGCCCGGGGGCATGAAGATGCCGCGCAGCATCAGGTACTCCACCGGCAGCCCGGCCGAGGCACAGGTGGGCAGGTCGTTCCAGCTCTGGGTGGTGGTGACCTTCTCCTTGTACGGCAGCTTTTGCGAGTCCATCACGCACAGCGCGCGCAGCTTGCCAGCGCGCCAGTGGCTCTCGGCCTCGATGGGGTTGTTGACCGTGGCATCCACATGCTTGCCCACCAGTTGCGTGGCCACCTGGCCGCCGCCGCCGTAGGGGATGTAGGTCATCTTCTTGCCGGCGGCCTTCTCCAGCATCACGCTGATGATCTGGTCTTCCTGCTTGCTGCCGGTGCCGCCCATCTTGATGCTGCGGTCGTTGCCGGCTTTGAGGGCTTCGAAGAAGGCCTTGGGCGTCTGGTGCGGCGAATCAGCGTTGACCCACAGCACAAACTGGTCCAGGGCCAGCATGGCCACAGGCGTCATGTCGCGCCAGTTGAAGGGCACGGCCGTGCCCAGTGGCGTGGTGAACAGGTTGCTCAGCGTGATGACGATCTTGTGCGGGTTGCCCTTGTCGCCCTTGACGTCCAGGAAGGCCTCGGCGCCGGCACCGCCGCCCTTGTTGACCACCACGATGGGCTGTTTGGTCAACTTGTGCTTGGTCACCACCCCTTGGATGAAGCGCGCCATCTGGTCAGCGCCACCGCCCGTGCCCGCGGGCACGATGAACTCGATGGATTTGGTGGGCTCCCAGGCCGCGTGGGCACGCGGTGCGCTGAGGGCGGCGGCCGTGGCGGCTGCGGCGGTCAGCAAGGTGGCCAGAAGGGTCTGGCGGGAGCGGGTGGCCGGCAAGGCAGTGCGTGCGGCGGCCGGGGCGGCGGGTGAACTCGTCGAGTTCGTCTTCAGGGTCCAGCTCATGTCGTCTCCTAGATTCAGAGGGAAGTCACATGCAGTGGTGAAAAACGCGGCCTTGCGACCGCGGGCGAAAAAGGGGAGGCTTCTGGTGGGGTCTCGTCCTTTGGAAAGGGTCAGTGAACCTGTGTCGGGGGTAGGGCGTGGTGCCGGGCGGCCGCTCAGGCCAGGCCCAGCTTGGCGGCCAGGCCGATGCGTTGCAACTTGCCTGTAGCGCCCTTGGGGATCTCGTCCAGGACCAAGATCTTCTTGGGCACCTTGAATTCGGCGGCGCGACTGCCCACGAAAGCCTGCAGGTCGCGCTCGGTTGCGCTCTGGCCTTCGCGCAGCACCACGGCCGCGGCCACTTCTTCGCCCAGCTTGGGGTGCGGCATGCCAAAGCACACCACCTGCGCCACCGCCGGGTGGTCCATCAGGATCTCGTCCACCTCGCGCGGGCTGATCTTCTCGCCGCCGCGGTTGATGATTTCCTTCAGGCGCCCGGTGAGGGTGACGTAGCCTTCCTCATCCATCATCCCCTGGTCGCCGGTACGGAACCAGCCGTGGGTGAAGGCGTCGGCGTTGGCCTTGGGATTGTTCTCGTAGCCGGCGGTCACATTCGGCCCGCGGATCACGATCTCGCCCGTGGCACCGCGCGGCAGCAGGGTGCCGTCATCGGCCATGATGGCCACCTCCGGGCCGGCGGCCACGCCCACGCTGCCAGGCTTGCGCACGGCAGGCGGCAGGGGGTTGCTGGCCATCTGGTGGGTGGCCTCGGTCATGCCGTAGCTCTCGATCAGCGGCGCCCCAAAAACCTCTTCCATCTCACGGATGACCTGCGGCGGAATGGAACTCGACGAGCTGCGGATGAAGCGCAGCGGGTGACGCGCGATCACGTCAGCGCTCTTGGAGGCGCGCGACAGGATGGTCTGGTGCATCGTGGGCACGGCCGTGTACCAAGTGGGCCGGGCCTCGTCCATCCAAGCGAAGAACTTCAGCGCGTTGAATCCCGGGGTGCAGAACACCATGGAGCCCGCCGACAGCGGCGTCAGCACCCCGGCGATCAGGCCGTGGATGTGGAACAGCGGCATGATGTTCAGGCCCCGGTCCGCGCCGGTGAAGGCCAGTGTGCGGGCGATGTGTTGGGCCGAGGCGCACAGGTTGGCCTGGGACAGCGGCACGATCTTGGGTCGCGAGGTGGTGCCCGAGGTGTGCAGCACCATGGACACATCGCCCGGCTCGGCCAGACCCGGATGGGCTGCCGAGGTGCCGGGTGGGTTGGCGCACTGCAGCGCGAAGCTGCCCGCGCCGGCATTCAGGTTGGGCACCAACTCGATGATGGGCACGCCCATGCGCTGTGCCACTTCCACCGCTGGCGAGGTGCTGCCTTGCTCCACCACGAGGGCGCGAGCGTTCAGGTCCGACAGGTAGAACTCGAACTCTTCGGCGCGGTAGGCCGGGTTCAGCGGGGCGGTGGCCACGCCGCAGGCGGCGGCCACGAAGCAGGCCGCCATCTCCGGCCCGTTGGGCAGCACGATGGCCAGGCGGTCGTTGCGGCCGATGCCCATGCCGTTCAGCGCAGCCAGGGTGCGATCCACCAGCGCGCCCAATTCCGCATGGCTCAGGTCAGTGCGGCCGGGGGCGCCCAGGGCAGCTTGCTCGGCGTTGCCGCGCTCGAGCAGGCGGCGAAGACGGGTTTCCATCAGGGACATGTGGTCTCGGCTCTTCAGGGAGCCGGGTGAGTGAGAGGGGACCTGGATTGTCCAAGCTCTAGGGGTTTACCTCGCGAGTGCTTAGACGACTCACTTGGTTTGTCTTAGACAACAACAAAGTTTGTAATTGACAAACCCTGACGCCATCATAGGTATTGACCCGGGGATTTCATCCCGCCATGCAGAACCGGCTTTCGGATCGCGATCAGGGTTTTCTCGGGGGGCGCGGCTCGAAAGGCCGAATCGAGCGGTAGACATCCCCGCGTTGCGGTTTGGCCAGCACCAACTGCCACAACTGCCCCTGCCGCGAGCGGAAGAAGCCCGCGCAGGTCAGCAGGTAGTAGCGCCACATGCGGCGAAAGCGCTCGCTGTAGCGGGATTTGAGTTCAGGCCAGGCCGCCTCGAAGCGCGCGTGCCATTCCATCAGGGTGCGGTCGTAGTCGGCACCGAAGTTGTGCCAGTCCTCGATGACGAAGCCGCGCTCGGCAGCCCGCGCCAGCTCGCTGGCGGCGGGCAGGTGGCCGCCGGGGAAGATGTACCGCTCGATCCACGGGTCGGTGCGCCCGTTCGGTCGGTCCGTGCCAATCGTGTGCAGCAGGAACAAGCCGTCGTCGGCCAGAAGGCGGCGCACGGTGCCCAGGTAGGTGGCGTGATTCTTCGGGCCCACATGCTCGAACATACCCACCGAGGCGATGCGGTCGAAGCGGCCCTGCAAGGCTCGGTAGTCCATGAGCCGCACGCTCACGGGCAGGCCTGCGCAAAGCCGCTCCACATGGCGGGCCTGTTCCCTGGAGACGGTGATCCCGGTGACCTGCGCCCCATGGTGCAGGGCGGCGTGGCGCGCCAGCCCGCCCCAGCCGCAGCCGATGTCCAGCAGCGCCATGCCTGGCGTCAACTGCAGCTTTCGGCAGATCATCTCCAGCTTGTCCTCCTGGGCCTGCTCCAGGGTTCTCGCCTGGGCCCAGAAGGCGCAGGAATACACCATGCGGGTGTCGAGCATGTGCTCGAACAGGTCGTTGCCAAGGTCGTAGTGGCGCTCCCCTACCACGAACGCCTTGTCGGGGGTCTGGGGGTTGCGCCAAGCGGCTTCCAAGAGGGCCCAGGCCAGCTTCAGTCGGGCCAGTCCGCCTGGCGGCTGGTCAGCGCGCAGCCGCAGCAATCGTGTGAAGAACTCGTCGAGTTGTTCGCAATCCCAGTCGCCGTCCATGTAGGCCTCGCCCAGCCCCATGGACCAGTGCCGCAGCACGCGGCCAAACAGGCGTGGGTGGTTCAGCTGCAGGTCCCAGGGGCGAGGGCCGTCGATGCGGATGTCGGCCTGTTGCAACCAGGTGGCCAGGGCGGGAGGCGCGGCATGTCGTGCGCCTTTGCTGGCGCGAGCCGTAGCGGTCAAGGTCTGCATGGAGCCTGCGGCCACCGCTGTGCTGATGCAGCGGCAGGGGTGGGTGGTGACACGCCTGAGGGGCGCTCCAGGCCGTAATGTGGCGCCCGTGCGGCACCATTCGACAGAGCAGACGCAATGGATCCTCAGGAAGCTGCGTTGCGGCGCTTGTGTCGAGGGGCTGTGCAGGTGCAGCGGTCACCGGAGTCCCGTCCGTCATGCACCCGGGTTCAGGTGCAGCCCGCATCCTGGGTGCGCGCTGTATCGCCGGGCTGTACCAGGGCAATGCCGGCTTGTACACGGCGACGTGATTTTCTATTCTTTCAGCTTGACTGTAGATGTCATGCAGCGACACCACAGGGCCGCCCCGGCACGACGAGGCGTCGCCCGGGCGCACCCGAGGGACTGTTCATGACCATTCGCGACTTCTTCTTGCGCCAGGTTCGCCGGCTGAGCGTGACCGGGCTGCTTCTTGTGCTCGCTCATGGCGCCTGGGCCCAGGCGTCTTCACCGCCCCACAAGAGCGTCGCCCCGGGCTTCCAGGGGCTGGCGGTGTCAGAGAAGATCCTGCTGATGCCGGTGGACGTGGAGGTCTTCTCCCTCAGCGCTGGCGGCGTGGCCGAGCCCAGGGCCGACTGGACTGCGGCTGCGCTCGGCCACATGAAGGTGGCCATTGCCCATAAGAAGATGCAGTTGCGGGCTTCGGTCGTCGAGTTGCCCGAGGGCGCCGCCGATGAGTTCGAAGAGCAGGTCGGACTGCATGCCGCCGTCGCCTCGTCGATCGCGTTGCACCACAGCACAGGCGGCATGTGGGCTTTGCCCTCCAAGGCAGGCCTGCTCGATTGGACTTTCAGCGATGCCGTGCAGCCCCTTCAAGCCCGTTCGGGCGCGCGCTACGGCCTGTTCGTCTGGGTGCGCGACAGCTACGCCACCGCCGAGCGCAAGGCCGCGATGGTGGCCTTGGCGTTGCTTGGCGTGGGAGTTTCGGGCGGTGTCCAGACAGGCTATGCCTCACTCGTGGACCTGCAGACGGGGAGGGTGGTCTGGTTCAACCGCCTGGCCCGGGCCACCGGCGACCTGCGCGAGGCCGCCGCCGCGAAGGAGTCGATCGAAGCGCTGCTGTCCAACTTCCCGGCGCCGAGGTGAAGCGCCGCCGCTGGCTCCAGTGGGGATGCGCCCACTGCCTGTGGGGTGCGGCCGCCGCCGGGGCACAACCCGCATCGCCCTTTGGCACCGCGACGCCGGGCGCCTGGTCCCCTCCGGGGCGGTTCATCCGCCCCGACCTCGCCACCGATGAAGGCGGTCTTTGGGCCTTGATGGACCGCGAAGAGCAGCGCATCAGGCGCAGCCCCTTCCGCCTGCGGGATGAGGCCCTGTCCCGCTACCTCTCCGACATCGCCTGCTCGCTTGCCGGCGATCACTGTCCGGATCTGCGCGTCTATCCCATGCGTGTGCCCCACTTCAACGCCAGCATGGCACCCAACGGGATGATGCAGGTCTGGAGCGGCCTGCTGCTGCGCATGGAGAACGAGGCCCAACTGGCGGCCGTCATCGGGCACGAGATCGGTCACTTCCTGCAGCGGCACTCGCTGGAGCGGCTGCGGGACATCAAGTCACGTGCTGCCTTCGGCCAGTTCCTTGGCATGTTGGGCGTTGCCGGTCTGGCAGGCCAACTGGTCACTCTGGCAGGCGCACTTGCGTTCTCCCGCGAGCACGAACGCGAGGCGGACCGCATCGGCGTGGCCCTGATGCGCAAGGCCAGCTACGACCTGCGCGAGGCAGCCAAGGTCTGGAGCAACCTTCTGGACGAAGTCAGGTCCAATCCCGCTGCCGATCCGTCACGCCACAACGTGCTCTTCGCCACCCATCCACCGTCTGATGAGCGTCGCGCCGCCTTGGATGTTCTTGCTGCAGGCAGCACCGGCGAGAAGCACGAGGAGCGTTATCGGGCCCGGCTGGCACCCTGGCGGTTCGGCCTGCTGGAGGACGAACTCAAGCGCGGACAGCTTCATGAGAGCCTGACGCTGATTGAGCGGATGCTCGTGCGTGAGCCCGGCAATGCCGAACTGCTGCACTTTCGTGGCGAAGCCAGGCGGCAGCGCAACCTTGAGGACGACCGCGCGCTGGCCCTGACCGATTTCGAGGCCGCCGTCGCCACGGGCCAGGCACCGGCCGAAAGCCACCGCTCGCTGGGCTATCTGCACAAGGCGTTCGACCGCCCAGCGGCCGCTCGGCAGGCCTGGCAGCAGTATCTGGAGCGCGCTCCGCTGGCCGCTGATGCGGCATTGATCAAGCAATCCCTGGAGGAACTTCGATGATCCATCGCCGACGGGCCCTGTCGGGTCTCTTCATCACGGTCGCGTTGACCGCTGGCTGCGCCCAGATCGCGAACGTGGCCACGGGGGAGGTGGTTCTCAAGGACCGGTTGATCGTTCAGGTCGATCGCCCGTGGAACCAGTTCGAGCGTGGCTTGGCCGACAACACCTTGACCTGGACGCGCGACGGTGTGACCGTCGATTCGCTGCGCTTCTACATCGGCCTGAAGGATGGTGAGCTGATTGCACCCACGCCCACCGAGCCCAAGGGGCAGCGCGCGCTGGCCTTCAGGGCCTCGATGCAGCCGGCCGAGGTGGTGGAACTGTTTGAGGGGCTTTACTCGCGGGGCGGCTCAAGCTTCAAGCTCGAGAAGCTGACGCCCGACAGCTTCGTCGGCACCAATGGGTTCCGTTTCGAGTTCACGGCCTTGCGCAAGGCCGATGACGTGCGGCTTCGCGGCGTGGGCTGGGGGGCGGTGCGCAACGGCGAGTTGTTCGCGATCACCTTCACCGCGCCACGGCTGGCATTCTTTTCGCAGCACGCGCCCAGCGCAGAGGCGATTGCCCGCTCGGCGCGGCTGCGCCGCTGAGGCCGCAGGATCACGGCGTGCACTGATCTGCGGCGGCCTTGCGCAGGGCTTGGCCCCGCCAAGACGTCCACGGGCCGGAGGCCTCCATCACCCGCAGAACGTCCGCCTGCGCGCCCTGCTGGTGCCGCTCGGCCCGGGCGTAGGCCCCTGGCGCCCAGAGGTGCAAGGTGTTGCCGTCCACCCGCCCCAGCAGCAAGCTCAGGTCAGCTGTGCGGCCGGCCTGCCCCCGCAGCATCTGGAACTCCTGACCGAGTTGCCATTGCAGGCCTGCAGGCCCGCACCACAGGCCCGCGACCGGGGCCGGCACCACCCACAGGTGCAACTGGCTCAGCTTCTCCCGCCCGATGTACTTGGCAGGGGCCTCCACCGTCCAGGTGCGATCGGGTGTCCACTGGCCCATGTCCCAGTCGTGTGACACCAATCGCGTGCCCGGCGTCAGGCCCAGCAGGGCAGGGCGCAACTGCAGGTTCACGGCCGGCAGCAGGTACATGGTGATGACGCTGGCGGCCGTGAGGTCGGTCTTGAAGAGGTCCTGCTCGCGGAACTCGGCCTTGTCGGCCACCCCCGCGGCTTGCGCGTTGCGGCGGCTGCGCTCCACCAGTTCAGGGACGATCTCCACACCCAGGCCGCGAGCACCGAAGCGCCGTGCCGCCGTGATGACGATGCGCCCGTCACCCGATCCGAGATCCAGCACGAAGTCCTGGCTGTTCACCCCGGCAAGCTCGAGCATGGACACGGTGACGTTGTCGGGCGTGGTGATGAAGGGCACTTCCTCCATCACGGGCATGGGCGCCAGGCCTTGGGCGAAGGCGCTGGCCCAAAAGACAGCGGTGCCGGCTGCGGTGCAGATGAGGGCGGTCAGCGCGCGGCAGGCCGCAAACCACGCCACCGGCCTGACCGCACGATGCGGGCGCCGGGTGTCGGGCACGTTCATGGCGTGCTACTTGCCCACGATGCCCAGCAACTCGACCTCGAAGTGCAGCGTGGCGTTGGGCGGAATGGGGCCTCCCGGCGTGCCGCGTTCGCCGTAAGCGATGGCCGACGGGCACACCAACCGTGCCTTGCCGCCCACCTTGATCATCTGCACGCCTTCGGTCCAGCAGCGGATCACGCGGTTGAGCGGAAACTGCGCGGGCTGGCCACGGCTGTGGGAACTGTCGAACTCCCGGCCATCCGGGAAGGTGCCGCGGTAGTGCACGCGCACCGTGTCGGCGGCCTGAGGGCTGGCGCCCGTACCCTCCTTCAGCGAGGTGTAGATGAGGCCGGTCGAGGTGGTCACGCTGGCCGCGCCCGAGGGGGCGGCCTGGGTGGAGAAGATCTGTGCAGGCGCGGGCTGCTGGGCCCAGGCGGTGAGCGTCCCCAAGGCCAGCGTCAAGGCCGCGGTGTGGCGCGTCCATCGGGAGGCGGCCGGCAGGTGTGCGTGTGCAGTCATTTCCAGGAATCCTTGAGGGCGGTGATGCGGTTGAACACGGGGGCTTCGTGGCGGTGGTCGATCCGGTCTGCCACGAAATAGCCGTGGCGTTCGAACTGGACGCGTTGCTCGGGCGCTGCGCTGCCCAGCGAGGGCTCCACGAAGGCCTGCACCACGCGGCGGCTGTGCGGGTTGAGCACGCTGCGGAAGTCGCGCCCTTCGGCGTCGGGCTGGTCTTGCGTGAACAGGCGCTCGAAGAGGCGCACCTCGACGGCCACGGCGTCTTCGGCCGACACCCAGGTGATGGTGCCCTTGACCTTGACGGCGTCCGCCCCGGGCGTGCCGCTCTTGGTGTCGGGGACGACACGTGCGCGCACCGCCGACACGCGGCCGTCAGCGCCGGTCTCGAAGCCCGTGCACTCCACCACCATGCCGTACTTCAGCCTGACCTTGTGGCCGGGTGTGACGCTGCCGTCCGCCTGGGGCTGCGGCGGGTACAGGCGGAAGAAGCCCTTGGGCGGGCTGATCTCGAAGTCCTCGCGCTCGATCCACACCTGCGGGCCCAGGCTGAACTGGCGCAGGCCGAGTTCTGGGTGCTGCGGGTGGGCGGGGGCTGCGCAGGGCTCACGGTGCCCGGCGCCGAACACCTCGTCCCAGTTCTCCAGCACCAGCTTCACCGGGTCCAGCACGGCCATGGCGCGCGGCGCGCGGCCTTCCAGGTCTTCGCGCAGCGCGATGTCCAGCACGGCGTAGTCCAGCCAGATGTTGGTCTTGCTGGCGCCCGTGCCGTCGGCCATGGCGCGGATGCTCTCGGGGGTGTAGCCGCGCCGGCGCATGCCGAAGAGCGTGGGCATGCGTGGATCGTCCCAGCCCGTGACATGGCCCTCGTCCACCAGCGCCTTCAGCTTGCGCTTGCTGGTGATCACGCCCGTCAGGTTCAACCGGCCGAACTCGTACTGTTTGGGCAGCGGGCGCGCCAGCAGGCCCAGGTCGGCCAGGTGCTCCAGCAGCCAGTCGTAGAAAGGGCGCTGGTCTTCGAACTCCAGCGTGCAGATGCTGTGGGTGATGCGCTCCAGCGCGTCCTCGATGGGGTGCGCGTAGGTGTACATCGGGTAGATGCACCAGCGGTCGCCTGTGTGGTGGTGGGTGGCGTGCTTGATGCGGTACAGCGCCGGGTCGCGCAGGTTGATGTTGGGCGAGGCCATGTCGATCTTCGCGCGCAGCACTGCGGCGCCGTCGGGCAGCTTGCCGTCGCGCATGTCCCGCAGGCGTGACAGGTTCTCGGCCGGGGTGCGGCTGCGAAAGCGGCTGTCCGTCCCGGGCGTGGTGAAGTCTCCGCGGTTGGCGCGCATCTCTTCGGCGCTTTGCTCGTCCACGTAGGCCAGGCCGGCCTGCACCAGGGCTTCGGCGGACCGGTACATGAAGTCGAAGTAGTCGCTGGCCTGGTAGAGGTGGGACGTGCCGCCGCTTTCCCAGTCGAAGCCCAGCCAGTGCACGGCTTCCTTGATGGCGTCGACGTATTCCTGCTCTTCCTTCTCGGGGTTGGTGTCGTCGAAGCGCAGGTGGCATACGCCGCCGTAGTCGCGCGCGAGGCCGAAGTTCAGGCAGATGCTCTTGGCGTGGCCCACGTGCAGGTAGCCGTTGGGCTCGGGCGGGAAGCGCGTGCGGATGCGCGCGGGGTCGGGCTGGCCGGTGGCGTGGTGGGCGGCATCCCCCGGACTGCCACCGAACGGCCGGCCGGCGTAGGTGCCCACGTCAAGATCGCGCTCGATGATGCCGCGCAGGAAATTGCTGGGTTTCACGGGCTCTGCCGGCCCGCTGGCCTTGGGGGCCGCAGATGCTTTGGACATGGCCGGGATTCTAGGCAGCGGGGGCGAGGCGCCGCTGCGGTGTCCGGTGCGGTGAAGATCGCTGGTGTCTCAGCGCCCCTGGCGGGCGCCGCCGTGGGCTGACGGCCTCGTGTTCACAGATTCGCAAGCCGCTTTCGCAGGGCCTCGATGCGGGCCCGGTTGACGCCCAGGTCCCCCTCGCCCAGGCGGGAGGCCGAACGCACCTGAACACGCTGGGCCACGGGGTCGAACCAGAACTCCGCGTCATCCACGAACCGCAGCCACTTTGACGTGTACTGCACGTACAGGTAGTCCGGCCCGGCCTTCACCACCTGCGCGCCGGGCGTGGCCTCCACCAGGGAACGCAGTCGTTCCATGGTCTGTGCGCCGTCCGCCTGGGCCGGCAGGGGTTCGATGGCCGTGTGGGCGTACTGCGCTCCCCATATCCCCGCCTGGCTGTGCACGTTGTTGCGGGTGACATGGGGCGGAGGCAGCCGTCCACCCTGCACCCCCAGCAAGGTGGGGGGCTTGCCGCGGAGCAGCCCCGCCTGCCCGGCGGCCAGCAACAACCCGATCGCCGCCACCAAGACGGCCAGCCCGATCGCCAGCGCGTTCAACAGCATGCTGACGGGCTTCTTCTTCGTGGCCTGCTTGTGGGCTGACCGGGCGGTGTTTGGTTGCACAAACCCTCAGCGCCGCCGTCCGCCGCCCAGCAGCGAGCCCAGCACGCCGCGCACGATCTCCCGGCCCACTGCCGACCCCACGCTGCGCATGGCGCTGCGAGCGGCCGCTTCGGCCAGGCCTTCCTTGCGTCCGCCGCGCGGGCCGGTGCTGCCAAACAGCATGTCCGACAGTCCGCCCAGCAGGCCTCCGCCCGCGGCCGCGTCGGCGGACGTGCCGTCGCCGGAAGCTGCCCCGCCCGCTGCCGACACCCCTGCGGCGGATGCCCGCCCCTTGAGCTTTTCGAAGGCGGACTCGCGGTCCACCGTCGCCTCGTACACGCCGGCCACCAGCGAGCCCTGGCGCAGCGCCTCGCGCTGAGCCGGCGTCACCGGGCCGATCTGGCTGCCGGGCGGCATGACGAAGACGCGCTCGGTGATGGCCGGGCGGCCCTTCTCGTCCAGAAAACTCACCAGCGCCTCGCCCACGCCCAGCTCGGTGATGGCCGTGGCGATGTCCAGCTTCGGGTTGGCGCGCATGGTGCTGGCCGCCGACTGCACGGCCTTCTGGTCGCGCGGGGTGAAGGCGCGCAGGGCGTGCTGCACCCGGTTGCCCAGCTGGCCCAGCACGCTGTCGGGAATGTCCAGCGGGTTCTGCGTGACGAAGTACACCCCTACGCCCTTGGAACGCACCAGGCGCACCACCAGTTCGATGCGCTCGACCAGCACCTTGGGCGCCTCGTTGAACAGCAGGTGCGCCTCGTCGAAGAAGAACACCAGCTTGGGCTTGTCCAGGTCGCCCACCTCGGGCAGGGTCTCGAACAGCTCCGACAGCATCCACAGCAAAAAGGTGGCGTACAGGCGCGGCGCCGTCATCAGCCGGTCGGCCGCCAGGATGTTGACCACTCCGTGGCCGTCCACCGCTTGCATGAAATCTGCGATGTCCAGCATGGGCTCGCCGAAGAAGCGGTCGCCGCCTTGCTGCTCGATCTGCAGCAGCCCGCGCTGGATGGCGCCCACGCTGGCGGCGCTGATGTTGCCGTACTGGGTGGTGAAGTCCTTCGCGTTCTCACCCACGTGCTGCAGCATGGCGCGCAGGTCTTTCAGGTCCAGCAGGGCCAGGCCGTGGTCGTCGGCGATCTTGAACACCAGGTTCATCACGCCCGCCTGCGTTTCGTTGAGCGCCAGCATGCGTGACAGCAGCAGCGGGCCCATGTCGCTGATGGTGGCGCGCACCGGGTGGCCTTGCTCGCCGAACACATCCCACAAGGTGGTGGGGCAGGCCAGCGGGGCCGGTGGCTCGATGCCGCGCTCGGCCAGCACCCGTGCCAGCTTCTCGGACACGCGACCGGTCTGGCTGATGCCCGTGAGGTCGCCCTTCACATCGGCCATGAACACGGGCACGCCGATGCGGCTGAAGCCCTCGGCCAGGGTTTGCAGGGTGATGGTCTTGCCCGTGCCGGTGGCCCCCGTGATCAAACCGTGACGGTTGGCCAGGGCCGGCAACAGATGGCACTCGGTGGCATCGCGGCGGGCAACGAGGATGGGCGCGGGCATGGGTGTCCTGGGCAGGGTCCAACAAGAACGGCCCCCGAAAGAGGCGGCCGGTAAACTCGGGGCAGTCTATACAAACCACGTGTGTCCCCGCGTCCGACCCGGCCGATTCCGCAGCCGGTACGGCGGGTGCAGGGCAAGGAGATCTGATGGCAGGCCATTCCAAATGGGCCAACATCCAGCACCGCAAGGGCCGGCAGGATGAAAAGCGGGGCAAGGCCTGGACGCGGGTGATCCGCGAGATCATGGTGGCCGCCCGCCTGGGTGGGGGTGACCCCGGGGCCAACCCCCGGCTGCGCCTGGCCATCGAGAAAGCCAAGGCGGTGAACCTGCCGGTGGACACGGTCAAGCGCAACATCGACAAGGCCACCGGCAACCTCGAGGGCGTGAGCTACGAGGAGATCCGCTACGAGGGTTACGGCATCGGCGGCGCGGCCGTGATCGTGGACTGCATGACCGACAACCGTGTGCGCACGGTGGCCGAGGTGCGCCACGCCTTCAGCAAGTACGGCGGCAACCTGGGCACCGAGGGCTCGGTGGCCTTCCAGTTCAAGCACTGCGCTCAGTTCGTCTTCGCGCCAGGTGCGAGCGAAGACCGCGTCATGGAAGTGGCGCTGGACGCCGGCGCCGAGGACGTGGTCACTGGCGAGGACGGTTCCATCGAGGTGCTGAGCGCGCCTGGCGACTTCGAATCGGTGAAGAACGCCCTGGAGGCCGCCGGCCTGAAGCCCGAGATCGCCGAGGTGACCATGCGCGCCGAGAACCCCATCGAAGTCTCGGGCGAAGACGCCGCACGCATGCAGAAACTGCTGGATGTGCTGGAAGACCTGGACGACGTGCAAGACGTGTTCCACAACGCCCTGATCAGCGAATGAAGGTTCTCGTCGTCGGCAGCGGCGGGCGCGAGCACGCGCTGGCCTGGAAGCTTGCCGGCAGCCCGAAGGTGCAGACGGTCTTCGTGGCCCCCGGCAACGGCGGCACGGCGGGCGAACCCGGCGTGCGCAACGTGCCCATCACGGACCTGCACGCCCTGGCCGACTTTGCCGCCCAGGAGAAAGTGGGCCTGACCGTGGTGGGCCCCGAGGCTCCGCTGGCCGCCGGCATCGTGGACCTGTTCCGCGCACGCGGCCTGCGCATCTTCGGCCCCACCCGGGCCGCGGCTCAGTTGGAGAGTTCCAAGGCCTTCGCCAAGGATTTCATGCAGCGCCACGGCATCCCCACGGCGCACTACGCCACCTTCAGCCACCCCGTGCCGGCGCACGAGCATGTGCGGGCCCACGGCGCCCCCATCGTCATCAAGGCCGACGGCCTGGCCGCAGGCAAGGGCGTGGTGGTGGCCCTGACCGAGGAAGAGGCGCACGCCGCCATCGACGACATGCTGGCGGCCAACACCCTGGGCGTGCAGCACAACGAGGGCGGGGCGCGCGTGGTGATCGAGGAGTTCATGGCCGGTGAGGAGGCCAGCTTCATCGTCGCCTGTGACGGGGTGAACGTGGTCTCGCTGGCCACCAGCCAGGACCACAAGCGCATCTTCGACGGCGACCAGGGCCCCAATACCGGCGGCATGGGCGCTTACAGCCCCGCACCCGTGGTGACGCCCGAGGTGCACGCCCGGGTGATGCGCGAGATCATCCACCCCACCGTGGCCGGCATGCGCAAGGACGGCATGCCCTTCACCGGTTTTCTCTATGCCGGCCTGATGATCGATGCCCAGGGCCGCCCGCGCACCGTGGAGTTCAACGCCCGATTGGGCGACCCCGAGGCCCAGGTGCTGCTGATGCGCCTGAAGAGCGACCCGCTGGACCTGTTCCTGCACGCCACCGACGGCACCCTGGACCAGTTGGAGTTGCAATGGGACCGGCACGTGGCCCTGGGCGTGGTGATGGCCGCAGGCGGCTATCCCCAGGCTCCGCGCAGAGGCGATGTCATCACAGGCTTGCCTGGGCCTTGTGACGACGGCCATGTCTTCCACGCCGGCACCGAGCGCGCCGCTGACGGCCAGGTGCGCACCAGCGGCGGGCGCGTGCTGTGCGTCACCGCCCTGGGAGACTCCGTGCGCACGGCGCAGCAACGGGCCTACGACCTGCTCAACCCCATCTCGTTCGACGGCGCGCAGTGGCGACGGGATATCGGCCACCGTGCCATCAAACCTCGATGAATGCCGTCCCCAGACCGGTCCCCTCAGATTCACAGCCCCTGATGGTCTTGGGGCCGCAGGAACTGCGGGAGCGCCCCGTGCAGTTCAAGGGCAGCCGCCTGGCGCTGTGGTGCCTGCAGCGCGCAGGCTGGCAGTTGGACTTCGACGGCCTGCCGGCCCGCCAGGGGGTGATCGCCGTCTACCCGCACACCTCCAACTGGGACTTCATCGTCGGCATCTTCGCCAAGTGGGCCATGGGCATGAGCGCCACCATCTGGGGCAAGGACTCGTTGTTCCGCATCCCGTTGTTCGGCCCCTGGCTGCGCTGGATGGGGGGCGTGCCGGTCAACCGCAGCGCGCCAGGGGGCATCGTGGCCGACATGGCCCGGCAGATACGCCAGGCGCGCGAGCGCGACGAGTTCATGTGGCTGGTGGTCGCGCCCGAGGGCACGCGCGCGCTCGGGCCGGGTTGGCGCAGCGGCTTTTACCGCGTGGCCGTGAGCGCGCAGGTGCCCCTGGCCCTGGCGCACCTGGACTTCGGGCGTCGGCGTGTGGGGGTGCACTCCTGCCTGCAACTCAGCGGAGATCCCGACCTGGATTTCGCCGAGATCGAGAAGCGCCTCGGCTCGGTCCGAGGCTGCAGGCCGGAACAGGCCGCGCCCATCAAGCTGGTGTGACCAGGCCACGCTGTCTCTGACCCAGGTCATGCCGGGATTGACAGCGGTGCGTGTCTAATTCGGCAGAAGGGTGTGCGGTGCGACCGAACCGCCGTGATGCGCCGCCCCTGCCTTCACCCACGCACAGACCGGATGACCACGTGACTGCCCCTGACCCTTCCACCGCTGCCGTTGTCGACACTGCTGCTGTCCGGCAGTACCTGCTGAACCTGCAGGATCAGATCATCAACGCCTTGCAGGCCGAGGATGGCCATCCGTTCATCAGTGATGGCTGGACACGCGAGCCCGGAGGCCGGCTGGAAGGCGACGGCCTGTCGCGCCTGGTGGAAGAGGGCGCCCTGCTGGAGCGCGGCGGCTGCAACTTCAGCCATGTGAAGGGCAAGACGCTGCCGCCCTCGGCCACGCAACACCGGCCCGAGCTGGCCGGCGCGCCTTTCGAGGCCATGGGCGTGTCGCTGGTGATGCACCCGCGCAACCCCTATGTGCCCACGGTGCACATGAATGTGCGCATGTTCGCCGCCCTGCCCGCAGGGCAAGCCCCCGTGGTGTGGTTCGGCGGTGGCATGGACCTCACGCCCTACTACGGCTTCGAAGAGGACGCGCAGCATTTCCACCGCACCTGCAAGCAGGCGCTGGACCCGATCAACCCCGCGCTGTATCCGCGCTTCAAGACCTGGTGCGACGAGTACTTCTTTCTCAAGCACCGCGGTGAGCCGCGCGGCGTGGGCGGCGTGTTCTTCGACGACTTTGCCGAACTGGGCTTCGAGGGCAGCTTCGCCATGATGCGCGCCGTGGGCGACGCCTTCGTCGACGCTTACCTGCCCATCGTGCAGTGCCGGCGTGACACGCCTTACGGCGAGCGCGAGCGCGACTTCCAGGCCTACCGGCGTGGCCGCTACGTGGAGTTCAACCTCGTGTTCGACCGCGGCACCCTGTTCGGCCTGCAAAGCGGCGGCCGCACCGAGAGCATCCTGATGAGCATGCCGCCCATCGTGAAGTGGCGCTACGACTGGCACCCCGAGCCGGGCTCGGCCGAGGCGCGGCTGTACACCGATTTCCTGCGCCCGCGGGACTGGGCGTGACCCCCAGCCGCCCGGCGCGCATCGGCCTGCTGGGCGGCAGCTTCGACCCGCCGCATCTGGCGCACCTGGCCCTGGCGCGCACGGCGCTGCAGACCTTGCAGCTCGACGAACTGTGGTGGCTGCCGGCGGGCCAGCCCTGGCAGAAAGCGGGCCGTGCCCTGCAGGCCGGTGTCCACCGCGCGGCCATGGTGCGCCTGCTCATCCAGGGCGAACCCCGCTTCCGGCTGGATGAGCGCGAACTGCACCGCAGCGGGCCCACGTACACGGTGGACACGGTGCGCGAATGCCGCGCCGCGCGGGCCGACACCGACTTGTTCCTGATCCTGGGGCAAGACCAGTACGGGCGTCTGGACACCTGGCGGGACTGGCCGGCGCTGCTGCAAGACGTCACCCTGGCCGTGGCCGGCCGTGCCGGAGAAGCGCCGGCGCCCCCCGCGGCGCTGGCCGGACATCCGCACCGGCTGGAAGTGTTGCCCCTGCCCGACATCCCGGTGTCTTCCTCGGCCCTGCGCGAGGCCTTGGCGCAAGGAGATGACGTTTCTCCGATGGTGGGCGAGGCCGTCGCAGGCTATATTTCCCGCCATCACCTCTACCGGGGCCCGACCCCGACCTGAATGGACATCCGCAAGCTGCAACGAGCCATCGTCGATGGACTCGAGGACGTGAAGGCGCAAGACATCGTCGTCTTCAACACCGAGGCCCTCTCACCGCTGTTCGAGCGGGTGATCATCGCTTCAGGATCCAGCAACCGTCAGACCAAGGCCCTGGCCTCCAGCGTGCGCGAGACCGTCAAGTCGCGCGGCATGGAGGTGCTGCGCATGGAAGGCGAGGCCAACGGCGAATGGATCATCGTGGACTGCGGCGCCGCCGTGGTCCACATCATGCAACCCTCGATCCGCGAGTACTACCACCTCGAAGAGATCTGGGGTGCCAAGCCCGTGGCCATGAAGCGCGCGGCCAGGGCCCAGGGCCTGGTGAAAGCCTCGGAGCCGGCCGCGCCGCCCGACCGCAAGCCCGCTTCGAAGTCTCCGGCCAGGGCGCCCACCAAATCGCCCACCAGATCGCCCACTAAATCGCCAGCCAAGAATGCGGCCAAGGCGGTTGTGAAGGCCGTCCCGAAGGCGCCTGCCAGAGCCGCCCCGAAGACGGCAACGGGGCGCAGGGCTGCGGTCAAGACCACGGCGCAGCCCGGTGCCAAGCCTGCGGCAAGGGCCCCTGCCAGGGCGGCCGCCCCGGCGCCCACGAGCACGGTGGTGGTGGCCCGCAAGACGCCGCCGCGCAAGGCGGCGCCTGCCAAGCGCGCTGCCGCGGCCCAGGGCCCGAAGCGCCCGGCCGCCCGTGCTGCTGCGCCGGCTCGCAAGGCGGCTGCGCCAGCGCGCAAGACCCCCGCGCGCAAGACCGGCTCCACCAAAGGCTGACATCCATGCGGCTGGTCGTGGCCGCCATCGGTCAGCGCCAGCCCGCCTGGGCCGATGCCGCCTGGGACGACTTCGCCAAGCGCTTTCCTGCGGAGTGCCGGTTGGTGCTGAAGGCCCTGAAGGCCGAACCCCGGCCCGGCAAGACCGCCGCGCAGTGCATGGCCGCCGAGGCGCAGCGCCTGGAGGCCGCGCTGCCCAAAGGCGCGCGCCGCGTCATCCTGGACGAGCGCGGCAGCCGCCTGACCACCGCCCAACTGGCCGAGCGCCTGCAGTTCTGGCGCGGTGATGGGCGCGATGTCGCCTTGCTCATCGGCGGGCCTGACGGCCTGGACCCCGCCCTCAAGGCCACGGCCGACGAGACCTTGCGCCTGTCCGACCTGACCCTGCCTCACGCCTTCGCCCGCGTGCTGCTGGCCGAGGCGCTGTACCGCGCCTGGTCCGTCGTGCAGGGCCATCCTTACCACCGTGAGTGACGGGCCCATGCAGACCGTGCACGACTTCATCTGGCTGGCCTCCCAGAGCCCAAGGCGCCAGGCCCTGCTGGCGCAGATTGGCGTGACCCCGCAGCTTCTGCTGCCCGGCGACGACGAAGATGCCGAGGCGCTGGAGGTGGTGCAACCCGGCGAACTGCCGCTGGCCTACGTGCAGCGGGTGACCCGCGCCAAGCTCCAGGCGGCCGTGGCCCGGCACCGCCGGCGTGGCCTGCCGCCCGCGCCCATCCTGTGTGCCGACACCACGGTGGCCCTGGGCCGGCGCATCCTGGGCAAGCCGGCCGATGCGCAGGACGCCGCAGCCACCTTGGCGGCACTGTCGGGCCGAACGCACCGCGTGCTCACGTCGGTGGCGGTGGCCTCGGCCCAGGGGCTGGCGGGCCGCGTGCGCATTGAGCAGGCCACTCACGTTTCCCGCGTGCGCTTCGCCGCCCTGTCGCCGGCCCTCGTCCAGGCCTACATCGCCAGCGGTGAGCCCTTCGGCAAGGCCGGCTCTTACGCCATCCAGGGGGCGCTGGCCGCCCACATCGCGCAC
The DNA here is from genome assembly GCA_044372085.1 of Rubrivivax sp. GTDB lineage: Bacteria > Pseudomonadota > Gammaproteobacteria > Burkholderiales > Burkholderiaceae_C > Rubrivivax. The sequence goes on along the minus strand of JBILSM010000004.1, from coordinate 56,372 downwards.
ATCGAGGGCAGCCACAGCGGCATCATGGGGCTGCCCTTGTTCGAGACCGCCCAATTGCTGCGGCGCGCCGGCGTGCGAATGGGCCTCGAGAGCTGAACCCCTAGACTTGCCTCATGGCCACACAAGACATCCTCATCAACTGGGCCCCGCAGGAAACGCGGGTGGCCGTCGTCGAGAACGGCGCGGTGCAGGAGTTCCATGTGGAGCGCACGCTGGAGCGCGGCCTGGTGGGCAACATCTACCTGGGCAAGGTCTCGCGCGTGCTGCCCGGCATGCAAAGTGCCTTTGTGGACATCGGCCTGGACCGCGCGGCCTTTTTGCATGTGGCCGACCTGCATGCCGCCCTGCCCCCGGGCCGTCGTGCCGAAGACGCGCCGCTGGTGCCCATCGAACGCCAGGTCTTCGAGGGCCAGACGCTCACCGTGCAGGTCATCAAGGACCCCATCGGCACCAAGGGCGCGCGCCTGTCCACGCAGGTCAGCATCGCCGGGCGCATGCTGGTGCACCTGCCGCAGGACCAGCACATCGGCATCTCCCAGAAGATCGGCTCGCCCGAGGCGCGCGAACAACTGCGTGAGCGCATGCAGGCCCTGGTGGGCACGCCCGAGACGGGCGGCGGCGGCGGCTTCATCCTGCGCACGAATGCCGAGGAAGCCAGCGACGAAGAGCTGGCCGAAGACATCGCCTACCTGCGCAAGACCTGGGCCCTGGTGCGCCAGCGCGCCGTCTCCAAGCCCGCGGGCACCCTGCTGCACCAGGACCTGAGCCTGGTGGAGCGCGTGCTGCGCGACCTCACCACCGAGGCCACGCAGACCATCCGCATCGATTCGCGCATGCAGTTCGAGGCCCTGCAGGCCTTCGGCCGCACCTACATGCCGGCGGTGGTGGGCAAGCTGGAGCATTACCGCGGCGAGCGCCCCATCTTCGACCTCTTCGGCATCGAGGAAGACGTGGCCAAGGCCCTGGCCCGGCGCGTGGACCTGAAGAGCGGCGGCTACCTCATCATCGACCAGACCGAAGCCCTGACCACGGTGGACGTCAACACCGGCGGCTTCGTGGGTGCGCGCAACTTCGACGACACCATCTTCAAGACCAACCTGGAGGCCGCAGGCGCCATCGCCCGCCAACTGCGCCTGCGCAACCTGGGCGGCATCGTCATCGTGGACTTCATCGACATGACGCGCGAAGAGCACCGCGAAGCCGTGCTGGCCGAGTTCCGCAAGCAGCTCGCCCGCGACCGCACCCGCACCACCATCAGCGGCTTCTCGGCGCTGGGGCTGGTGGAGATGACCCGCAAGCGCACCCGCGAGAGCCTGGCCCATATGCTGTGCCAGCCGTGCCCCACCTGCGAGGGCCGCGGCCAGGTCAAGACCGCGCGCAGCGTGTGCTACGACATCCTGCGCGAGATCCTGCGCGAAGCCCGCCAGTTCAACCCCCGCGAATTCCGCGTGGTGGCCAGCGCCGCCGTGGTGGAGATGCTGCTGGACGAAGAAAGCGTCCACCTCGCGGGCCTCAGCGAATTCATCGGCAAACCCATCTCCCTGAGCGCCGAACCGGGCATGAACCCGGAGCAGTACGACATCGTGTTGATGTAGCGGTTCAGGAGGTTTCCGTTCGAACCGTTGCCTGTCGAAGGCGCATGATCTTCAGAGCCGAACGGCCCCCCACGGATCGATCACTTCCACCCCTGCTGCCACGAAGGGCGCCGTGTCGCGCGTGGCAACCGTCAGCCGATGGGTGGCAGCGATGGCGGCAATGCAGGCATCGGCCATGGCAATAGGCGAACCGTTGGAGCGGCCTCGGGCCAAGAGTTCTGCGTAGGCGAACGTGCAGCCCATGTCGAACGCCAGGATACGGCCTGCAAAAAGGGGCAAGACGCGCCTCTCGAGCGCGTCTTGCAAGGCATTGCGCCGCTTGCCGGCGGGCAGCAGGGCCATGCCCGCACGCAACTCCGCAACGGTGACGGCGGACAGGAAGAGTGTCTCCAGAGGCTGGGCGTTGATCCAGGCCTCTACGGCCGGACTGGGCTTGGGGCGCAGCGGCTCGGACACCACATTGGTATCGAGAAGGATCATTCGATGTTCACGTGCCGCGCCGGTGTACGGTCACGCACCTGGTCGAACACGGCCCACTCTTCATCCGTGAGTCGCGCCTGTTGGCCCAATTCGACGAGAAGGGAGCCGAGTTGCACCCGACCCGGGGGCGTGACGGCCGAGGCCAGGATGTCGCGCACCTCGGACTCCATGCTGTGGCCTCGCTGGGCCGCACGCAGGGCGAGCGCCCGGTGAATCTCGTCCGGCAGATTTCGAACGGTCAGCATGGCCATATCGGATTCCTTTGAGTGCATGCATTTTATACGTTTGCATGCAGGAGGCGGGGCTGAATTCTTGGCCGTGGCCTGCCTGCCCCACCGCTGCGTCACGGTTGAGGCAGTCCCGACTCACTTCCCCTTCGGCACGCGCCCCATCAGGTAGAACTCGTCGTTCGGCTTCATGCCCGTGGCGTTGGCCAGGCGGTTGCTCATGCCGAAGAAGGCGGTGATGGCAGCGATGTCCCAGGCGTCTTCTTCATCAAAGCCGTGCTCGCGCAGGGCGGCGAAGTCTGCGTTGTCGATCTCGTGGGAGCGCTGGCACGCCTTCATGGCGAAGGCCAGCATGGCGCGCTGGCGCGGGGTGATGTCGGCCTTGCGCCAGTTGATGGCCACCTGGTCGGCCACCAGGGGCTTCTTCTCGTAGACGCGCAGGATGGCGCCGTGCGCCACCACGCAGTACAGGCACTCGTTGGCGGCGGAGGTGGCCACCACGATCATCTCGCGGTCGCCCTTGCTGAGGTTTCCGCCGTCCTTGAGCATCAGCGCGTCGTGGTAGGCCACGAAGGCGCGCCACTCGGCCGGGCGGTGCGCCAGCGCCAGGAAGACGTTGGGCACGAAGCCGGCCTTGGCCTGTACCTCCAGGATGCGCGTGCGGATGTCCTCGGGCAGGTTCTCCAGCGTGGGCACGGGGTAGCGGGAGATGGGGTGGGTGGTCGTGTTCATTCGGGGCCTCGGGTCGGGTTTTTTGGGGGCTGTCGGGCGCTGTCAGGGGCCGTGGGGGCGGTCGGGACGTGGGGGCGGTGCGGGCGATAGGGGCGGTGTGGGACTGTCAGGTCCTGAACTGCATGGCGTGCAGCCGCGCGTACAGGCCGCCGGCGGCCAGCAGCTCGGATGGGGGGCCTTGTTCCACCACGCGGCCGGCATCCATGGCCACCACGCGGTGGGCATGTTCGATGGTGGACAGGCGGTGGGCGATGACGATGGTGGTGCGGTGGCGCATCAGGTGCTCCAGCGCCGCCTGCACCGCACGCTCGCTTTCGCTGTCCAGGGCCGAGGTGGCCTCGTCCAGGATCAGCACGGGCGCATCCTTGTACAGCGCCCGGGCGATGGCCAGGCGCTGGCGCTGCCCCCCGGACAGCTGGCCGCCGTTGTGGCCGATGGAGGTGTTCATGCCCTGCGGCAAGCTGTCCACGAACTCGGCCAGGTGCGCGCCTTCCAGCGCCTGGCGCACGCGCGCCGGGTCCGCGTCTGCACCCAGGGCAACGTTGGCGGCCACGCTGTCGTTGAACAGCACCACGTCCTGGCTGACGAACGCGAACTGGCGACGCAGCGCGCGCACGTCCCATTGCGCCAGCGGCACGCCATCCAGCAGCACCTGCCCTTCGGTCGGGGCGATGAAGCGCGGCAGCAGGTTGACGAGCGAGCTCTTGCCGGCGCCCGAGGGCCCCACCAGGGCCACGGTCTGCCCGGGCGCGATGTGCAGGCTCACCCCTTGCAGCGCGCCTTCCTGGTCTTCGCGGTAGCGCAGGCCCACGTCGCGCAGCTCGATCTCGCCGCGCGCGCGCTCCACGGCGTGCGTGCCGCCCTGCTCGGTGGGGGTGTGTTCGATCAGGTCCAGCCCGCGCTCGATGGCCGCCAGGCCGCGGGTGATGGGCGCCATCACATCCGACAGGTGTTTGATGGGCGACACCAGCATCAGCATGGCCGTGATGAAGGCGACGAAGCCGCCCACGGTGGCGCCGGTGGCGCTGCTTTGCCACAGCGCCGCAGTGATCACGCAGGACAGTGCAATGGCCGCCATGATCTGGGTGATGGGCGTCATGGTGCCGGAGGCGATGGCTGCTTTCATCACCAGCCGGCGCAGCTGGCTGCTGCGCCCGGCAAAGCGCTGACCCTGAATCCGGGCCGCATCGTGCAGCCGCACGATGCGCCAGGCCAGCACGTTCTCCTCCACGGTGTAGGCCAGTTCGTCCGTGGCGCCCTGGCCGGCCACGGTCAGCTTGTGCAGGCGTCGCCCCAAGGTGCGCATGACGAAGGCCACGGCAGGGAAGAGGATGGAGACAAACAGCGTGAGCTGCCAGTTCAGCCACAGCAGGTAGATCAGCAAGGCGGCCAGCGTCAGGGAGTCCCTCACCAGCGTGAGCAGCGAGCCCACCAGCAGCGTGGCCCCTTGCTGCACCTCATACACCAGGGTGTTGGTGAGCTGGCTGGAGCTGTGCCGGGAAAACAGCCCCGGCTCGGCTCGCATCAGGTGTTCGAACATCGCCTGGCGCATCTGCTGTACGGCGCGGTTGGCGGCCCAGGTCAGCCCGTACTGTGCGACGAAGCCGGCCACGCCACGCACCGCAAACAGCCCCACGATCACCAGCGGAATCACCCACAGCGGCAGGCCCTGGCCCGCAAAGCCCTTGTCCAGCAAAGGCTGCATCAAGGCGGGGATCAGCGGTTCGGTGGCTGCGCCCACCAACGCGGCCAGCCCCGATGCGGCAATGGCTGCTTTTCCGCTGCGGAAGTAGGGCCCCACGCGGGCGAATCGCTGCAGCATCGAAGGCATATGGCGGATTATCGCGGGGCTCCTCCTAGAATCCTGCGCATGTGGTCCAGACGTCGTTTGACGGCCGCCCTCGGTGCCAGCCTCGTGCTGCCGGCCGCGGCCCAGTTCCGTGTCGAGATCTCCGGCGTGGGCGCCACCCAGATCCCGGTGGCGTTGGGGCCATTCCGGGGCGAGGCGCCCGGCCTGGTGTCGCTGTCATCGGTCATCCGGGCCAACCTGGAGCGCAGTGGCGTGTTCCGCTCGCTCGATTCCCCCTCAGGGCTGGATGAGCGCAGCCGCCTGCCCCAGGCCGAAGTGCGCGCCCAGGGCGCGGACGCCTTGCTCGCAGGCTCCATCAACCGCCTGGCGGACGGCACCTTTGATGTGCGCTACCGGCTGTGGGATGCGGTCAAGGGCACGGAGGTGCTGGCGCGCGCCGTCACGGTGCCGGCGGCAGACCTGCGGTTGGCCGCCCACCGCATCGCTGACGAGGTCTTCGAGGCGCTCACGGGCGACAAGGGCGTGTTCGCCACCCGCATCGCCTATGTCACGCGCAGCGGCCGCCAGTTTGCGCTGCACATCACCGATGCCGATGGCGAAGGCGGGCAGGTGGCCTTGCGCAGCAGCGAACCCATCATCTCGCCCGCGTGGTCGCCCAATGGCCGCGAGATCGCCTACGTCAGCTTCGAGAGCCAGAAGGCGGTGGTCTGGGTGCAGGATGTGGCCACCGGCAAACGCACCATGGTGGCGAACTTCAAGGGCAGCAACAGTGCGCCGGCCTGGTCGCCCGACGGCAGTGAGCTGGCGGTGACCTTGTCGCGTGACGCACCCGCGCAGATCTACGTCATGCCGCGCGCAGGCGGCACCCCGCGCCGTCTGACCACCAGCCCGGCCATCGACACCGAGCCCGTGTTTTCGCCCGATGGCCGGCAGGTCTATTTCGTGAGTGACCGCGGTGGTGGTCCGCAGATCTACCGCGTGCCCGCCTCGGGCGGCAACGCCGAGCGCGTCACCTTCAGCGGCAGCTACAACATCAGCCCGGCCCTCAGCCCGGACGGCCGCACCCTGGCCTACATCAACCGCAACGGTTCGGCCTTCCGCCTGACCACGCTGGACCTGTCCAACGGCATCGTGCAGACGCTGTCCGACACGGTGGACGACGAAAGCCCCAGCTTCGCACCGAACGGCCGGCTGATCGTCTTTGCCACCCGCGCCCAGGGGCGCGACGTGTTGATGACCACCACGCTGGATGGCAAGATCAAGACGCGCCTGCTGTCCAGTGGCGCCGACATGCGCGAGCCGGCCTGGGGACCGTTCGGGCGATGATCGCAACGGTCCGCGTGCCCATGCTCAAGCCCCTGCATCGATTGAAGGTCTTGAATCCCTTGCGCAGCCTACCGCCCCGCACGGGGCCTTGAATGGAGAACACCACCATGAGAAGACTTGCCCTGACCTCTGTCTGCCTTGCGCTGGCCACCTTGCTGGCGGCCTGTGGTTCCTCCGTCAAGCTTGACGAGCCTCCGGTCGAATCCAGGACGCCCACCCCCGTGAGCCCGGCCCCGGCGGCGCAGGCTGCTGGCGGGCAGGGCGGGCAGGGTGGGCAGGGCGGTGCCGTCGTGGCGCCGGCCGGTGGTTCGGCCACCACCGCGCCCGCGGCACCGCAATCCCAGGTGGCCACCGTGCAGGCCGGGCAGATGGGTGGCAGGGGCGTGGACGGGCTGCCCCCGGGCGTCGGCCGCATCGTCTTTTTCGATTTCGACAGCTTCGTGGTGCGTGACGACGGCCGCCCGGTGGTGGAGGCGCATGCGAGGGTGCTCAACGCCAACCGCAGCCGCAAGATGATCGTCGAAGGCCACACCGACGAGCGCGGGGGGCGTGAATACAACCTGGCCCTGGGCCAGAAGCGCGCCGAGGCCGTGGTGCGCTCGCTCACGCTGCTGGGCGCGGGCGATGCGCAACTGGAAGCCGTGAGTTTTGGCGAGGAGCGTCCGGCCGCGCAGGGCAGCGACGAGGCCGCATGGGCCAAGAACCGCCGCGCCGAGTTGAAGGACCGTCAGTGAGCCCCCTGCGCGCGAGTGACCCTTTCCCCGGCTTCCGGGTTCGCGTTGGCACGGGCTTGTCAGCCCTGGCCTTGACCTTGAGCCTGCTGGCGAGTGCCGGCGCAGCGCATGCCAGCCTGTTCGGTGACGATGAGGCGCGCAAGGCCATCATCGAGTTGCGCGGCCGACTCGCGGCCGTGGACGAGGCTTCCAAGGCCCGCGACGCCGAGGCGCAGCAGGCCCAGTCGCAGGCCCTGGCGCAGGCCCTGGCCCGCCAGGCAGCGCAGTTGACGCAGCAGAGCACCCAGCAGATGGCGCAGCAGGCTGCCGCCTTCGAGGAACTGGTGCAGACGCTCAAGCGCAGCATCCTGGATCTCAACGGCCAGATCGAGGGCCTGAAGGGCGAGTTGGCCCGCATGCGCGGCAGCCACGAACAACTGGCGCGTGATGTGGCCGAGGTGCAGAAGCGCCAGCGCGATCTGGCGCAGGCCTCCGACGACCGCATCGCCAGGCTGGAGCCCATCAAGGTCGCCCTGGACGGTCAGGAGTTCACGGCCGCCCCGGAGGAAAAGCGCAGCTACGACGAAGCCTTGGCGGTCATGCGCACGGGCGACTTCGACAAGGCCCTGGCCGCTTTCGCGGCCTTCCAGCGGCGCTACCCCGGCAGCGGCTACGCCGAGGCGGCCCGCTTCTGGACGGCCAATGCCCTGTACGGCAAGCGCGACTACAAGGAAGCGGTGGCCGCGTTCCGGGCCTTCGTGAACGCCGCGCCCAAGCACCCGCGCGCGCCCGAGGCCCTGCTGGCGCTGGCCAACAGCCAGGCCGAGATGAAAGACCGCCCCGGCGCACGCAAGACCCTGGACGAGCTGATCAAGACCTACCCGCAGAGTGAGGCCGCGCAGGCCGGCAAGGAACGCCTGGCCACGCTCAAGTGACCTGACACCCTGCGGGCGCAGGGGGGCGCTCCTAGAATTGCGCCTATGCAGGAATCCGATCTTCCCGGTATCGCGGCCCAGGTTCTCTGGGCCGCTTTCTTCTTGGCCGCCGTCTTCGGCGCCATTGCCCAGCGCACCCACTTCTGCACCATGGGGGCGGTGGCCGACATCGTCAACATCGGTGACTGGAGCCGCATGCGCATGTGGGCCCTGGCCATCGGCGTGGCCATGCTGGGCTTCAACGCCATGGTCTACCTGGGCTGGGTGGAGGCAGGCAAGAGCATCTACGCCGGCAACCGGCTGATCTGGCTGTCCAACCTGCTGGGCGGGGCGCTGTTCGGGGTGGGCATGGTGCTGGCCTCGGGGTGCGGCAGCAAGACGCTGGTGCGCATCGGCGGCGGCAGCCTGAAGGCCGTGGTGGTGTTCGCCGTGCTGGCCATTGCCGCTTACGCCACCATGCGCGGCATCGTGGGCGTGGCGCGCGTGGCCACCGTGGACACCGTGGCCCTGGCCCTGCCCACGGGGCAGGACCTGCCCTCGCTGCTGGCGGGCAGTCTGGGCGTGGACAAGAAGATGCTGGCGCTGGTGCTGGGCCTGCTGCTGGGCGGCGGCCTCGTGGCGTGGGCGCTGTCAAGCCCACACGGGCGGAGTGCGGACGTGCTCCTGGCCGGCTTCGGCATCGGCCTGGTGGTGGTGGGTGTCTGGTGGGTCTCGGGCCGTCTGGGCCACCTGCCGGAGCACCCGCAGACCTTGGAAGAGGCCTTCCTGGCCACGAACTCGCAGCGCATGGAATCGCTCACCTTCGTGGCGCCCATCGCCTACACGGTGGACTGGCTGATCCTGTTCAGCGACAAGAGCAAGGTGCTCACGATTGCCGTGGTGTCCACCCTGGGCGTGATCGTGGGCGCCTTCGTCAGCGCCCTGGCCACCCGCAGCTTCCGCTGGGAAGGATTTGCCGGCACGCAGGACACCGCCCACCACCTGGTGGGCGCCGTGCTCATGGGGGTGGGGGGCGTCACCGCCATGGGCTGCACGGTGGGGCAGGGGCTCTCAGGGATGTCCACCCTGGCCCTGGGCAGCTTCGTGGCCTTTGCCGGCATCGTGGCCGGCGCCGTGGTGGGCCTGAAGTACCAGGTCTGGCAGCTCGAACGCAGCTTGTGAACCTGCCTGATCCGCACCGGCCCGACCTGGAGCGGCCTGATCTGGAGCGGCCCGACCTGGAGCGCCCGGATTTGGAGCGCCGCTTTGGCGGCCTGCGCCGCCTGCACGGCGACGCCGCCTACCAGCGCCTGCGCGGCCTGCGCCTGGCCGTGGTGGGCCTGGGCGGGGTGGGCTCCTGGACGGCCGAAGCCCTGGCGCGCTGCGGCGTTGCGGGCCTGACGCTCATCGACCTCGACCACGTCTCGGAATCCAACGTCAACCGCCAGGTGCAGGCCCTGGGGCGCACGCTGGGGCAGGCCAAGGCGCAGGCGCTGGCCGAGCGCATCGCCGACATCCATCCCGGCTGCGACATCGCCATCGTGGAAGACTTCGTGGCGCCCGACAACTGGCCCTCGCTGCTGCCCGGCGCGGCAGATGCGGGGCACGGCCTGGACGGTCTGGTCGACGCCTGTGACCAGGTGCGCGCCAAGGGGGTGCTGGCCGGCTGGGCCCTTCAGCTCGGCCTGCCTTTCGTCACCGTGGGCGCCGCCGGCGGCAAGCGCATGCCCCAGCGGGTGCAGGTGGAGGACCTCTCCACCGTGACGCACGATCCCCTGCTGGCCAGCCTGCGCCAGCGCCTGCGCAAGGAACACGGTGCGGCCCGCCACGGCTTGATGGGCGTGAGCGCCGTGTTCTCGCGCGAGCCCGTGCTGCAACCCGCCCAGACCGCCGAGCAGGCCTGTGAGGTGGCAGGCGATCTCTCCTGCCACGGCTACGGCTCCACGGTCACGGTCACCGCCACCTTCGGCATGGTGGCCGCGTCGGTGCTCATCGAGCAGGCCCTGGCCGCCAAGGCGGCCGCGGAAAAAGAGATGCTATACTCGCGGGCTCTGCGGACGGGTTGTTAGCTCAGTCGGTAGAGCAGCGGACTTTTAATCCGTTGGTCGCAGGTTCGAATCCTGCACAACCCACCACCTCACCGCCTTGGCGGCAGGTAGAGCACCAGGGCTCTTAGCTCAGTTGGTAGAGCAGCGGACTCTTAATCCGTTGGTCGTAGGTTCGAATCCTACAGGGCCCACCAAACTTCCCCAGAGGGTCGATCACGCGAGTGGTCGGCCCTTTTGTTTATGGGGCTGTGGTTGCTTGCGCTGCCCCCAGATATCCGTGGCAAGTGGTTCTGGAGTTCGGTCAACCCGAGATGGAATTCGGACCGTCAGGGCTCGTTCAAGGTCGCGCAATGCAGACCGCCGCCATACCAGTTCAAGCCGATTGCGTCGATGAACACGATCCGCTTGCCTGGGAAGGCCGCTGCGAACAGCTTTTCAACGCGCGCTTGTCGCTCGAGTGGTGTGCCGTGGGGCAGGTAATCGGGTAGCAACACCACACCGGGTGCGACGACGAAGTTCAAGTAGCTGGCTACCGCCATCTGCAGCAGCACATCTCCAGCCTTTCGCCCTTCGCCAGGCGGGAAATCAGCCGCACGCCATTGATCGCTCCAGTTCGTGTCCGCGTCATCGCGCAACACCACTTCGCGCTGGATGGGGCGCGGCATCGGGATCTTGATGAGCTTCAGGCGCTCGCCTTTGGCGTTGCGGGAGGCTTGCAGCAGCGCGAGGTTCTTCTCCATGCGCTGGTGCGTCATACGGGCGACCGGATGCTGTTGGGCATCCTCGTCTTCCGGCCACGCGAGCAGCACAGTGCGGGCGTCGGCAAAACGGACAAACTCGTCGGTGTGACCGCCGGTGCCCCAACCCACGTGTTGGGCGGTGATGCTGGCGCGCATCTGTGGATCTTCAGCCAAGCCTTCAGCCACCCAGACAACGTGGCGCACGCCGGGCAAGCGCCGGAGTGAATTCTCGAGCTGGGCGCGGCTGCGGCCGGGGTTGCGTTGGCGCAGAAAGGCTTCGTTGGCGATCAGGGTACCTTCGCCGTTGCTTTCCAAGGCACCGCCCTCAAGCGCGATGTCGCTGTCGAAAGTGCGGCCAGCACGAGCCGCGCCCCCCGCATGGCTGGATGGGCGGCGGAGTTCGCGCCCCATCGCCGCATCCAAGCCCTCGCGCAAGGCATCGAACTTGGGTGTGCAACTGGCCACTGCTCTTGCGTCACCCGCATGGCGCCGGGCGCACCAACCAGCGGTGCCGTAGTGGCTCCAGCGAAAGTTCACGGCTCCCACCTCGCCCGTGGGGCCTTGAGCCAATACGGTGGCATCGCGAAGAAAGAAAAACACCCCGGGCGTTTGCGCCCAACGCAGAGTGCCAGACACGATGCCAGCATCCCGCAAGCTTTCCAAAGCCAGGGCCTGTTGCTGAGCGTTCGCCACCCAGATCCCCACAGGGACCTGTGCCGATTGCAAGGTGCGAATGAGCGTCAAGGTCAAGGCTTCATGCCCGCCACCAAAGCCCAACCAGATGCGTGTGCCAGGCTCATGGCCGCCTGGGATGCGCCAGCCTGTGGCGCTGCGGCTGACGGGCTGCTGCGCGTGTGCCAGCGGCATGGCCATCGCCAAAGCCTGAGCCGCTGTCAGGCTGAGAAATTCCCGGCGGCTTTGTGCTTGGATGGGGGCAGAGGCTCTGGCAGCTGTCATCGCAAGTTACCGTAACCTAACGGCGCACCGGTTGCAGCTGCGCAGGGTCATCCGCCTCAGAATGAGCGTGGGTCTGAACCGGGAAGTTTCAGGGGCTGAGTGGATACCCCATCTCGAACTCTGGTGACGAAGGCGGCCTCGCCCTCACCGTGGACGATGGTGAACGTCACCGCGAGGTGGACGACGCCGAAACAATCCATCGTCAATCGACGGCTGCCACCACCTCGACCTCCAGCATCAGGTCCTCGTGCACCAGCGCCGGCGTGGCCACCAGCGTGCTTGCGGGCAGGTGCGGGCCCAGGTGTTTCGCCCGGACGGCGCGAAAGGCCTGCAGACGCGAGGCCGTCAGGTCGCGCATGTAGATGTTCATCTTGACCACATGCTCGAGCGTGGCGCCAGAGGCAGCCAGCGCCACCTTCAGGTTGTGGAAGACCTGCTCGGCCTGCTCGGCCATGGTCTGGCCGACCACATGGCCCTGTTCGTCGAAGGCCACCTGTCCCGAGACGAACACCAGCCTGCCGCTGGTGACGGTGGCGACATGGGAGTAGTTGCCTCGTGACAGGCCTGCGGGATTCGTGAACTGCGTTGCCATGGTGTTTCCTCTCAGCGCGTCAATCATTGTCCGACCGACCACATGGCCTTGTTCGTCGAAGGCCCCCGCCAGCGGGTCGGCTTCAGTTTCATTCCCGGGCCGCTTGGCGCTGCTTGCCTACCCCTGCTGTCTATGCAATTGGCCCCAGTTCTGCGGGCGCGGCATGATGAACTGTGCTTGCGGAGTGATGGTGAAGTAGTCGCCGGGTCCACCGCCGCGCACCACCGGGTGGGCGCGGGCGGTCTGGTACACGCCGTCTTCGAGCAGCGAGGTGTCGATGTGCACGCCCACCACCTCGCCCATCACGAGCCAGGCATTGACGGGGGCGCCGCTTGCGCTGGTGAGCTGGATGATCTGTGACAGACGGCACTCCATCGCCACCGGGCTCTCGGCCACGCGGGGCACTTTCACCTCCCGGCTGGCCTGCGGCGTGAGGCCGGCCAGCGTGAATTCGCTCTCGTCGGGGGGCAATGCTGAGCAACTGAGGTTCATGGCCTGGGCCAGCGGCTCGGTGACCAGGTTCCAGACGAATTCGCCCGTGGCCTCCACGTTGGCCAGCGAGTCTTTTCTGCCCTGGCTGCAAAAGCCGATGATGGGCGGCACGTAGTTGAAGGCGTTGAAGAAGCTGTAGGGCGCCAGGTTGGCCACGCCGTCGGGCGTGAGCGAGGAGATCCAGCCAATGGGGCGTGGCGCGATGATGGCGTTGAAGGGGTCGTGCGGCAGGCCGTGGCCATCGACCGGGCGGTAGAAGTGGGTGGGCATGGTGGGGTGTCGTGTGGTGTGGTGTGGTGTGGTGTGGTGGCAAAGGGTGCCGATGACCCGGCGGGCTTGAGGCCAGGCTCGACATGCACGCAGGCCGCCAGGCGCCGGGTGACGACCAGCTTGGCCCATGACGGTGCGGCCTCTTCAGTATCGACGTTGGTGAAGGCCAGGATCCTGGACGTGTTCAGGGTGGACGTTGTTTGAGCGGGCGAGGCCAGCACAATCGAGGCCATGCCCAAGCTCCTGGGGCCTGCCGCCCCTGAATCCTGGAGCACCCGCACATCCGACGCCGATGTGGCGGTGCTCACCATTCCAGGCGCCCTGGACCGCACGCGCACTTTCGACGTGGATGTGCAGTTGCGGGTGAGCGTGCCGGCGCAAGCCAGGAAGCCCGAGCTGGGACTGAGCCTGGAGGTTGACGGCGCACTGCGGTGGAGCCGTTCGATCGCTTCACGGATGGCCGGGGATGTGGACATCTTGGAGTACCACTGTCGCCTGATGCTGGAGCCGGGCCGCGACACCCGCTTGCGCGCACGCGCCACCACACGTCAGTGCGCGCTGCAGCGCTTGAGCGTGTCGGCGGTCGAGGACCAGGCTTGATGCGGGTGGCGGGCCCGCGCCACCTCCCGGTGATCGATCCGCAGCGCTGCACGGGGCCCGCCTAGAATCGCGCGCTTTTTCGAATGCCAGGCCCACCGCTCACCGAGACCGCCATGACCGAACCCCGTTCCACGCCTTCTGACCCAGGCAGTTCCGCCCAAGCCGGTGACGCTGCGCACGCCCTCCCGGACCGCCTGTCGGTGGACCCGCGCAGCCCGCACTTCGCTGCCGATCTTCTGGAGCGCGGGATCACCATCCTGTTCAACGGCAAGGAGCGCTTCGATGTGGAGGAGTACTGCCTCAGCGAGGGTTGGATCAAGGTGCCCGCCGGCAAGACGCTGGACCGGCGCGGCCGGCCGCTGCTGATCAAGCTCAAGGGTGAGGTGCAGGCCAGCCTGCGCTGACCTGACTTGGTCAGCCCGCCCCGCGACGTGCCCAGGCCCGCACCAGCATCGCGCTGGTGAGGCCCAGCAGGATGGCCCACTCCAGCGACAGCGTCACCGTGGCCACGGCGGTCACGCACAGGGGCACGCGTTCGCTCGTGCCCTGGTGCCAGAGGTGGGCGATCTCGCGGCGGTCGATCAGGCCCCACGCCACCACCATCAGCAGACCGGAAATCACGGCCAGCGGCAGGTACTTCGCCAGCGGGCCGACGAAGGCCAGCAGCATCACCAGGAACAGGGCCGCGGCCACCGCGGACAAGGGGCTGCGCGCGCCCGAGGCGACGTTCACCCCCGAGCGGTTGAACGATCCGCTGGCGGGGTAGGCCGAGAAGAACGAGCCCGCCAGGTTGGCCAGGCCCTGGCCGATGAACTCCTGGTTGCCGTCCAGCGTGTCGCCACGGGCGCGGGCCACGCTGCGCGCGATGGCCGCGGCCTCGGTCAGCGCCAGCAGTGTCATCACCAGGGTGGCGCCGAACAAGGCGCGCACGGTGTCGAGAGACAGGTCGGGCCAGGACAGCGGGGGCAGCGCTCCCGGCAGGGCGCTGACGGTGGGCAGCGGGCCGGTGCCGGGCCAGACCAGGCCTGCGCCCAGCGTGACGAGGGTGGCTCCCACCACGGCCACCAGCATGGCCGGCACGATGCGGTTCCAGGGCCGCGCCAGCACGGCCAGCACGATGGTGCTGGCACCGGCCAGCACGGCCATGGGCTGCGTTTGGCCGATGGAGGACAGGGCGGCGCGCAGGTTGTCGAACACCGGCTGGCCCCGTGGCAGTGCCAGGCCCAGGAACGGGCTGATCTGGCTGTTGGCGATCAGCACGGCGGCGCCGGCGGTGAAGCCCACCACCACCGAGTGCGGCACCTTCTCCACCAGGGCGCCGGCCCGTGCCAGGCCCAGCAGCACCTGCATCACGCCCACCAGGAAGGTGAGCGTCAGCACCAGCTCCACATAGCGCGCGCTGCCCACCACGGCCAGCGGCGCGATGAGCGCCATGGTGGTCAGCGAGATGGCGTTGGCCGGCCCCGTGACCATCAGCCGGCTGGAGCCGAACAGGGCCGCCACGATGCAGGGCACCATGGCCGCATACAGGCCGTACTGCGGCGGCATGCCGGCCAGCGTGGCAAAGGCCACGCCCTGGGGCAGCACCACCACGGCGCCCGTCAGGCCGGCCAGCAGGTCGGCCCGCAGGCCCCCCGGCTGGCGCCATTCGTCCTGCCAGCGCAGGATGGGCAGGCGCCAGGTCACGGGCATGGCCGTGGTTGAAGGGGCAAGGGTCGGGGCGTCACGTGGAGCGCAGCGCGTGGGTCGCGTGCCCTTCAGTGCAGTGGCGGGGTAGCGCGGCGGGTGGCGCCGCGGGCCCGGGCCAGCTCATCCGCAGCCAGCGACAGTGCACGCACGCCCGCGGCGATCTGCCCGGCCGGGATGGACGACAGGCGCAGGCGGAAGTGGCGGCAGGGGTAGGGGGGGCTGATGAAGAACACGTCCCCGGGTTCGATCAGCACGCCTTGGCCGCGCGCCATCTGGGCCAGCTCTGCGGCGTCCACCCAGGACGGCCCGGACACCCAGACCGAAGCGCCCCCCTGCGGCAATTCGAAATGGAAGTCCGGCATGAACGCCCGCAGCGCCTGCGCCAGCACGGCCAGGCGCTCCTGCAGCGCCGCGTTCACCCGGCGCGCATGCGATTCGTGATGCCCCAGGGACAAGAACAGCGCGTAGGCCTGCTGCAAGAGGGTGCTGGGGTGGCGCACCATGGCATGGCGCAGCAGCCGCAGCTCGGCAATGAGCGCGCGCGGGGCGACGATGTAGGCCAGACGCAGGGCAGGCGACAGGCTCTTGGAAAGCGAGCCCACGTAGATGACGCGTCCGCCCTGGTCCATGCTCTTGAGGGCGGGCATGGGAGAGCCGACGAACAGGTTCTCGGCCTCGTAGTCGTCTTCGATCAGCACGAAGTCGTCCCGTTCGGCGCGCGCCAGCAGTTCGCTGCGGCGCTGCAGGCCCAGGGTGGCCGTGGTGGGGCTCTGGTGCGAGGGTGTGACGAAGAGGTAGTCCAGCGGCGGCAGCCGGTCGGGCTGCACCCCCTGGTCGTCCACCGGGGCCGGCAAGAACTGCGGCTGGCGCAGGCTGAAGGTGTTGCGCGCGTGCGGGTGGCCCGGCTCCTCCAGTCCTACGCGGGTGTGCGCGTCCATCAGGCCCTCGGCCAGCAGGTGGTAGGCATGCTGGGCCCCCACGGTGACGAGGATTTCCTCGGGCAGCGCGAACACGCCGCGCCGGGGCAGCAGGCGCAAGCGGATCTGCTCCACCAGCTCGGGCACGTCATCGGTTTCGAAGTCTGGTGTCCAGTGCCGAAGTTGCGCCCGGGCCAGGCTGCGCGAGCAGCATTCGCGGAAGTCTTCTGTGGGGAAGAGTTCCGGGTCGTAATCGCCGTAGACGAAGGGATAGGGGTACTGGCGCCATTGCGGTGGCTTGCTCAGCGTGGGCTGGCGGGCCAGCGAGCGGCGTACCCGGCCGGGCCAGTCCGGTGCCTGGCCGGTGGCACTGCGTGGCGCAGGCGTGGGCGTGTGGGGCGTTGCGGCGAGCCTGATGCCTTCGGCCACGAAGACTCCGCTGCGCGGGCGCACCCGCAAGAAGGCTTCGTTCACCAGCTGCTCATAGGCGGCGGTGACGGTATTGCGGCTGATGCCCAGCAGCCGCGCCAGTTCGCGCGAGGACGGCAGGGGAGAACCCGCAGGCAGCCGGCCCTCCAGGATGGCGTTCACCACTGCAAGCCGCAAGCGCGCCTGCAAGGGCAGTGCCGGGTGCTCGGGCAGGGCCAGGAGCTGGGCCCACTGGAAATGCTGGGAGCTGCGCATGAAGATCAGTCTAGCGCTGCCGCTTACGAAACCCGCTGCGGCGCGTGGCCGCCGCGGCGACCCCGATCGAAAGAACGACGAACCGAGTCAGGCGGCCACGTCCATCACCACCCTATGGCCTTGGGCAGCCACAGCGCAATCTGCGGGTAGAAGAACACCAGCGTCAACGCCACCCCCTGCATGGCGATGAAGGGCACCACCCCCCTGTAGATGTCCTTGATCGTCACCTCTGGCGGGGCCACCCCCTTCAGGTAGAACAGGGCCCAGCCAAAGGGCGGCGTGAGAAAGGACGACTGCAGGTTCACGGTGATCAGCATGGCCAGCCAGATCGGATCCACGCCCTGCGACAGCAGCACCGGCATGAACAACGGCACCGCGATGTAGCTGATCTCGATCCACTCGATGAAGAAGCCGAGCACGAAGATGATCATCATCATGAACCAGATGTCGCTGTTCACCCCGCCCGGCAGCCACTCGAACATGCGGGTGATCAGGTCTTCGCCGTGCAGGCCGCGGAAGGCCAGCGCGAAGACTTGCGCCATGATCAGGATGAACATCATCATGGCGGTGATCTTGGTGGTCTCCAGCGCCACCGTCCTCAGGATCTTGAAGCTGAAGCGGCGGCTGAACACCGTGATCAGCACCGAGCCCACGGCGCCCATCGACGCGGCCTCGGTGGGCGCCGCCACACCCCCGACGATGGAGCCGAGCACGGCCACCACCAGCAGGATGGGCGGCACCACCACCTTCCAGAAGCGGATGGCCAATTCGCGCCGGCTGACCTGGCTGCGCTCGTCCGCCGGCAGGGCCGGCATCAGGTGAGGCGACATCCAACCCCGGATCAGCAGGTACACGATGTAGACGCCTGCCAGCAGCAGACCGGGGCCCACCGCCGCGGCGAACAGTGTGCCCACCGACAACTGCATGATGTCCGACAGCAGGATGAGGATCAGGCTGGGCGGAATGATCTGCCCCAGCGTGCCCGAGGCGCAGATGGCACCGCAGGCAATCCCCTTGTCGTACCCGCGCCGGATCAGAGTAGGCAGCGTCAGCAGGCCCAGTGTGATGACGGTGGCGCCGACGATGCCGGTGGTGGCGCCCATCAGCACGCCGAACAGGATGATGCCCACGCCCATACCGCCACGCACGCCGCCGGCCAGGTGGCCCATGACATCGAGCAGATCGTCGGCCAGGCGTGACTTCTCCAGCATCACCCCCATGAAGACGAACAACGGGATCGACATCCACTGGTAGCCGGCGACGACGCCGAACACGCGCGCGGGCAGCAGGTTGAACAGCGTGTCGCCGAAGCCCAGCCAGCCGAACACGAAGCCCACGGTGGCCAGCGTGATGGCCACCGGCACGCCGATCATGAGCAGCGCGAAGAAGGCCACCAACATCAGGATGGCCAGGGTCTGGGTCTCGAACATGCCGGAGTGCTCAGGTAGGGGTGGGCCGTGCGGTCCACACGCGGATCAGTTCGGCCAACGCCTGCAGGGCCAGCAGCGCAAAGCCCAAGGGAATCATGGCCTTGAGCACCCACCGATGGGGAATGCCACCGGGGTCGGCCGACTTCTCGTCGATGGAGAACGACTGACCCACGTAAGCCCAGGACAGCTTGATGAAGATGAGGGCCACCGCCAGCGTCAGCAGGGCCGAGGCGACATCCACCACCAGCTTGGTCCGCGGCGAGTGGTGGGCGTAGAACAGGTCCACCCGCACGTTGTCACCGCGCTGCAGCGCGTAGCTCATGCCGAACAGGATCAGCGTGGCCAGCAGGTGCCATTCCAGTTCCTGCGACCACACCGAGCCCAGGCTCAGGCTGTAGCGCAACAGCACGTTGGTGGCCACCAGCGCGATCATGGCCAGCGTCACCCAAAGGATGATGCTGCCAATGCCGTCGATGAGCTTTTCGATGGCGCCAGCCACGCCTGCCGCTGTCCCGGGCCGCAGGGCTTTCGGGTCAGCCACGCACCTTGAGGTGGTAAGCCTCCTCGCTGACTTCCTGCCACCTGTCGTACTTGGCCTTGAAGGCGAAGTAGGAGTCGTGCACCTTCCTGGTGAGCGGATCCTTGGCGATGCCCTCGGCGAGCACCTTCTCGGTCTCCCGGCGCAGGGCGGCGATCACCGTGTCGGGCAGGGGTTTGGCGATCACCTTCTGGTTCTTGATGAGGTCTTCCATCGCGTCGGAGTTGGCCTTCTGGCACCAGCCCTCGCTGATCACGTTGCAGGCGGCCGAGGCGTTTTCCACGATGGCTTGCAGGTCCTTGGGCAGCTTGCTCCACGCGGCCTTGTTGATGAGCAACTCCGACACGGTGGCCGACTCGTGCCAACCCGTGGTGTAGTAGAACTTGGCCGCCTTGTGCAGGCCCAGGCGGCGGTCCTGGAACGGGCCCACGAATTCAGCCGCGTCGATCACGCCACGCTCCAGCGCGGGGAAGATCTCGCCGCCCGGCAGCACCTTCACGTCCACGCCCAGGTTGGCGTAGACCTTGCCCGCCAGACCCGGGATGCGCATCTTCAGGCCCTTGAGATCGGCCACGCTGTTGACCTCCTTCTTGAACCATCCGGTCATCTGCACGCCCGTGTTGCCGCAAGGCATGGCGACCATGCCGAAAGGCGCGTAAACCTCGTTCCAGAGATCGATGCCGCCGCCGTCATACAGCCAACCGTTCATGCCCTGGAAGTTCAGCCCGAAAGGCACGGCGGTGAAGTACTGGGCGGCGAAGGTCTTGCCGGTCCAGAAGTAGCTGTTGGCGTGGTTCATCTCCACCGTGCCTGCACGCACGGCATCGAAGCCTTCGAAGGCAGGGATCAGTTCACCGGCGCCGAACACCTGGATCTTCAGGCGCCCGCCGGACATCGTGTCGATGCGTTTGGCCAGGTCGGTGGCGCTGCCAGGCCCATCCATGTAGAACGGCGCGCCCTTGGCGTAGGCGCTGGTCATCTTCCAGTTGAAGGTCTGCTGCGCGGCCACGATGGAGGGCAGGCCGAGTGCGGCGCCGCCAGCCCCGGCCGCAAGGCCACGGGCGACGAATGAACGACGGTTCGAAGGCATGAGAAGGCTCCAGAGTTGAACGACTGGTCAGTTCTAAGCAAGCCTTGTGCCAGCCCGGCTGAGGCTTGGCGAACGTCCGATGCACCACTGCAGCCCATCGCGCTTGATGCTGGTGCGTTCCAGCGGACGCTGGTCGATCACGCCTGAGCCGGTGCGCGCGATCAGCGCCCCGCCCGTCTGCACGTCGCCCTAGGCGATGGTCGGGCGCGCGTGAAGGGTCATTTACATGGTGCCAGACAGCGGCGATTCGTAGTGCCAGTTTGCGCATGCATATCGAGAGGCGGCGGCGCTGGCCGAGAATCGGCGTCAGCCCTTCCTCCGCACATCTCCAACCTCCATTCATTTTCAGGAGCAGACGCCATGGGACATGCCGAACCGCAAGCGCAAGCCGCCGCCACGATGCAGCCGTACTGGATGCCGTTTTCCCCCAACAAGGAGTTCAAGGCCGAGCCCAGGATGTTTGCCCGCGCCAAGGGCATGTACTTCTACACGCCTGAGGGGCAGGAGGTCATCGACGCCTCGGCCGGCCTGTTCTGCGTGGCTGCCGGTCACTGCCGCGAGGAGATTGCGCAGGCGGTGTACGAGCAACTGCAGACCCTGGACTTCACCGCCCCGTTCCTGCGCGCGCACCCCAAGGCCTTTGAGCTCGCCGAGCGCGTGTCGCACTACACCCCTGAGGGCCTGAACCGCATCTTCTTCACCAACTCGGGCTCCGAGGCGGTGGACACGGCCATGAAGATGGCGCTGGGCTACCACCGCATCAAGGGCCAGTCGCAGCGCCAGATGTTCGTATCGCGCGAGCGGGCTTACCACGGCGTGAACATGGGCGGCGTGGCCCTGGCCGGCATGGTGAACAACCGCCGCAGCTTCGGCCTGGGGCTGGCGGGCGTGCACCACATGCGCCACACGGCGATCCCGCAGAACAAGTTCGCCAAGGGCCAGCCCGAGCACGGCGCTGACCTGGCCGAGGACCTGCTGCGCTTTTGCAACCTGTACGGTGGCGAGAACATCGCCGCCGTGTTCGTGGAGCCCACCGCCGGCTCGTTCGGCTGCCTGCCGCCGCCCAAGGGCTACCTCAACCGGCTGCGCGAGATCTGCGACCAGCAGGGCATCCTGCTGGTGTTTGACGAGGTGATCACCGGCTGGGGCCGCATGGGCGCCAACTTCGGCGCCCAGGCCTTCGGCGTCAAGCCGGACCTGCTGACCATGGCCAAGGCCATCACCAATGGCGCGCAGCCCATGGGCGCCGTGGCCGCACGCCAGGACATCTACGACACCATCACCGACGCCGGCCCGGCCAAGGGCGTGGAGTTCTTCCACGGCTACACCTACTCGGCCCACCCGGCTTCTTGCGCCGCCGGTCTGGCGATGATGGACATCTTCGCCAAGGAGCGCCTGATCGAACGCGCCGCGGCCATGAGCCCGAAGTTCATCGAGGCCGTGCACTCGCTGCAGGACTGCGCCATCGTTACCGACATCCGCTCGGTGGGCATGATGGCGGCGGTGGATGTGGCGGTGGACGGCACCCCCGGCGCCCGCGGTCACGAGGCGCAAAAGCGCCTCTACGACGCCGGCCTGAACCTCAAGAGCACCGGCGACGCCCTCATCATCGCCCCGCCGCTGGTCTGCGAAGACCAGCACCTGGACGAGATCATCACCAAGATACGGGCGGTGCTGAAGGGGCTGTGAAGCCGGAGCCGGGGCGCGGGGTTCAGGCCCCGCGGCCGTCCGTTCGCTTCAACGGGCGCCTCACCCCGGCCGCACCACCGAGCGCGGCGTGCGCCCCTGGGCGAAGTCCACGATGCAGCCCAGGCCCTCCCGCGCAATCGCGTCGAAGCATTCGTCCGTCCAGCACAGGGCGTGCGGGGTGAGGATCACCTGGTCCATGGTCAGCAGCGGGTTGTCCGTGGCCACGGGCTCTTGCTCGAAGACGTCCAGCCCGGCGCCGGCGATGGTGCCCGCGCGCAGTGCTTCAATGAGTGCGGCTTCGTCGGCCACCGGGCCGCGCGCCATGTTGATGAAGAAGGCCTCGCGCTTCATCAGGCCGAAGCGCCGCGCATTCATCAGGTGGCGCGTCTCGGCGTTCAGCAGGCAGGTGGCCACGACGAAATCGCACTGCGGCAGCATGTCGTCCAGCGGCACGGGCTCGGCGCCCAGGGTGCGGAGGGCGGCCGGGTCGGCATAGGGGTCGGCGGCCAGCATGCGCCAACCGAAGGGCTTGGCCAGGGCCAAGAGCTCGCGCCCGATGCCACCGGCGCCAATGACGCCCAGGGTGCGCGTGGTCAGGCCCAGGCCCATGTGGCCGGTGCGCTCGCTCCAGCGGCCGGCGCGGGTGAGCCGGTCCTTGGCGAAGAGCCGGCCCGCCAGGGCGAAGATCAGCGTGAGGCTGGCCACGGCCACCGGCCGGCGCACGGCCACGGGCGTGTTGGTCACGGTGATGCCGCGCGCCGCCAGGGCGGCCACGTCCACCGAGTCGTAGCCCACGCCGTGCCGCGCCACGATGCGCGCGCGACAGTCAGCTCGGGCCACGCTCGCGGCCGTGACCCGCGGCGAGTTGACGTACAGCCCGTCGTATCGCGCGGCCACGTCGGGGGTGATCTCGGTCAGGCTCTCCGGCAGGTACTCCCACTCGATGTCGGGCTGGCTGTTCAGCACCTCCAGCGCACCCATGCCGAAGGAGGGCGCCCCGGTGGGGGTGAGCAGATCGCGTGTGAGGCCAAGACGGAAGGGCGTGCCGGGCATCTCAGGCCTCCTTGACGGCGGGGGCCGCGGCGTGGTCCACCAGGCGCCGGGTGGCGTCTGCCAGCAGGCTGACGTCCGTGCCCACGGCCAGCATGGTGTAGCCCATGGCCTTCACGCGGTCCACCCAGGCCGGGTCGGTGGCCATGAAGCCGGCGGCCTTGCCGTGGCGCCTGGCCACGTCGGCTACGTGCTGCATGGCCTGCAGAAAGGTGGGGTTGTCGAACTGCGCCGGGATGCCCATGAAGTTGGACAGGTCGAAGTGGCCCACCCACAGCACGTCGATGCCGTCCACCGCGGCGATCTCTTCCACCGCGGCCAGGCCGCGTTCGGTCTCGATCTGGGCCACCACCAGGGTGCGGTCGTGGTAATCGCGGATCTTTTGGCCGATGTCCCCGCCCTGGTAGTCGCACTGCGCAAAGCCGAAGGCCGCGCCGCGCCGGCCCAGCGGCGGGTAGCGGCAGGCCTGGACGATGCTGCGCGCCTGTTCGGCCGACTCCACCATGGGGATCATGACGCCGTGGGCGCCCAGGTCCAGCGCGCGGGCCAGCCAGGTGTACTCGCCGCGCGGCACGCGCACCATGGGCTCGATGGGCAGGCCGCGGCAGGTGGAGAACAACCACTTCAACGTCTCGAAGCCCAGGCCGGTGTGCTCCATGTCGTAGAAGACGAAGCGGCAGCCGGTGTGGGCCAGGATGGCAGACATGCCCGGAGAGAAGAACTCAAAGGTCATCGCGCCCACGACGGTCTGGCCTTCGAGCACGGTCTGCTTGATCGGATGATGTTTCAAGGGGCGGTTCTCTCTCGGTTGAGCATCACTGAGGTTGCCACGCGGGGCGGCTGTTCTCCGGCGGGGTTTACACGGGTTGGAGAGCCTGGCGCCCAGGCCCTAGAGTCCAGGTCAAGGAACTCTCGCTTGTTGCACCCTGGCCGGTCACACCCCCCCGATGATGCGGATCTCGCGTTCCACGTTGCCCGTGCCCAGCGCGGCCAGCGCCTCCTGGTACATCGGGCTGTCGTAGGCGGCCTGCGCCGTGGTCAGGTTGTCGAATTCCACCAGCACGGTGCGCTGCATCAGGCCGGCCTCATGCACCAGCGCCGGCATGCCGCGCGCCAGAAAGCGCCCACCCGCCGCTGCAATGGCCGGGCCGGCCAGCTTGGCATAGGCCGCCAGCGCGTCGGGGTTGTGAATCTGGCGGTAGGCGCTGATCCAGTAGGCCTTGGGCATGTTGAACTCCTGCAAGTGATAAAGGGTTGAACAAGGCTCATCATCCCAAACACCGGCACCCGCCGTCGACACAGGAAAACCCATGATCGAAGACCTGCCTCCCATCCGCACCGCTCCCGCGCAGCGCCCTGAGGCTGCCGCGGTGGAGCAACTGCGCGGAACGCCCACCGGCTTCATCGTCGATGCCTTGGGCGGCAGCGGCGCGCTGGACTATCGGCTCAAGCCCGCCATCGCCGAGCAGTACGCGTTCTGCGGCGTGGCCGTCACCTGCCACGCCGGCCCGGCGGACAACCTCGCCCTGATCCACGCGCTGGGGTCGGTGCAGCCGGGTGATGTCATCGTCGCGGCCACCGACGGCCACACGGCCTGCGCCATCACGGGAGACCTGGTGCTGGGCATGGCGCGCAACAGTGGGGCGGTGGGGTTCGTCACCGACGGCTGCGTGCGTGACCTGGTGGGCATCCGCCAGGTGGGCCTGCCGGCCTGGGCCATGGGCGTGACGCCAAATTCACCCAACCGCAGCGGCCCGGGCACGGTGGGCTTTCCCGTCCAGGTCGCGGGCCTGCGCGTGTGCAGTGGCGACGTGGTGGTGGCCGATCTGGACGGCGTGGTGGTGGTGCCTCAGGAGCGCCTGGCCGAGGTGCTGGAGCGGCTGCCGGCCATTCGCACGGCCGAAGCGGCGGCTGATGCGGCGGTACGCAACGGGGCCACGCGGCCATCCTTCCTCAAGTGATGCCCAGCCTGAAAGCCGCCCACAGCGTGGCGGCGCTGCGCACGCTGGCGCAGCAGGCCCTGCCCAAGCCGCTGTTCGACTTCATCGACGGTGCGGCCGAGGACGAGTGGACGCTGCGCGCCAACGAGGCCAGCTTCGACGACTGGGCGGTGCTGCCGCGGCCGCTGGAGGGCGCGTCGCAGCGTGACCTGTCGCTCACGCTCTTCGGTCAGCGCCTGGCCTCGCCCGTGCTGGTGGGCCCTACGGGCCTGGCCGGCTTGTTCTGGCCCCAGGGCGAGATCGCGACGGCGCAGGCCGCGGTGGCGCGCGGCACGGTCTACTGCCTGAGCCACGGCTCGGTGTGCACGCTGGAGGCCCTGGCCCAGGCGCTGGACCAAACGCAAGGCGCGGGCCACGCCGCACAGCGCTGGATGCAGGTCTTCATCTACAAAGACCGCGCCTTCACCCGCGAGCTGGTGGACCGGGCGCGCAAGGCCCGGTACGGCGCCGTGGTGGTGACGGTGGACAACCAGCTGCTGGGCAAGCGCGAGCGCGACCTGGTCAACGGCTTTTCCATCCCGCCGCGCTTCGGCCCGCGGCAGTGGTTGGCCTTTGCCGGCAAGTTCCCCTGGTGGTGGCGCATGCGCGGCGAACTCAGCCGCATCACCTTCGGCAACTATGTGCGCGAGAACTCCCGCGAGTCGGTGGCCGGCCTGGCCGGACGCATGGCCTCCATGCTCGACCCGGCCATGAACTGGGACGACATCGCGGTCGTGCGCCGGCAGTGGGACGGCCCCTTGCTCATCAAGGGTCTGCTGCACCCCGATGACGCGCGGCGCGCGGTGCAGGCGGGCGTGGACGGGGTGATCGTCTCCAACCACGGTGGGCGGCAGCTGGACGGCGCCCTGCCCAGCCTGCGCGCCTTGCCGGGCGTGGTGCAGGCGGTGGACGGGCGCATTCCCGTGCTGCTGGACGGCGGCGTGCGCCGCGGTGGCGACGTCTTCAAGGCCCTGGGCCTGGGCGCCACGGCCGTGCTCCTCGGGCGTCCCCACCTGTGGGGCCTGGCCGTGGCGGGGCAGGAAGGCGTGGCCCATGTGCTCAAGACGCTGGACGGAGAGCTGGACCGCGTCATGGGGCTGGCCGGCGTGGAAGCGGTGACCCGGATCGCGCCAGCGGGGCTGGTGGTCAGGGCGCAGGGCTGAGGCTACAGAAGGCTGTGCCGGGGCAGGGAAGGCCAGGGCAGAGCAGAGGAGAGCAGAGCGCGGCATCACCGGCTCACGGTGAGGTCCCCTGCTTGCCGGTCAACGGTGACTGGTCGAAGCGCCAGGTCCAGATGAGATCCACGGAGTTCTCCAGGCCGCTCTGGGCCCGCAGCGTGAAGCGCTGTGCCACCCGGTAGATGAGCTGGAAGGTGCCGGCGGTGGCGTTGACGCCGCGCTCGTAGCCGGCGTACCAGTTGCGGCTGAGCTGCTTGCCCAGGCGGATGACGGTCTCCCGACCCTCGCCGGCGCTCGTTCCGGAGGTCGTGCCTGCCGTCTGCCCGACCGAAAGGTCGTCGATGCCCAGGGCCCGCAGCAGGGAGTCCGTGGGCGCTTCTCCCTCGCCCGCCAGCAGGGCCACCGCGGCGCGCTGCAGCACTGCGGTGTCCGTGCGTCCCAGCCCTTCCGAACCGCGCCCCAGGAGCAACCAGGACAGTTTGTCGGTCTCGCCCATCTCCGGTTCGCTGACCAGACGGGCGCGGGGAGACTGTGGCGTGCCGCTGATGGCCACGCCCACACGGATGTCGGTGTTGGGCCGCAGGGCGAGGATGTCCAGCCGCGGCGTGTCCACCCGGCCGCTGAAGGTCACGATGCCGCGCTCGATGTTCAGCTTCTGCCCGTAGGCGGCATAGGTGCCGCCTTGCGCGCGTACCGAGCCGTTCACCGCCAGGTTCCCTGAGGGTGTGGTGAGCTTGAGCTCCCCTTGCAAGGCGGTGTCCAGCCCGCGCCCGCGCAGGCGCAGCTTGCGGCCCAGGTCGACATCCAGGTTGACGCTGGACTGTCTGATGAGACGGGGCAGGATGGCGGGCTCGGCTGCCGCGGCCACTTCAGGAACGCTGCGCCCGCCACGGACCACGACGTCGTCGTCCAGGGTCGGTGCGTCGCGGGACGCCAGATCGAACAGGCCGCTGTCGATCAGGACCCGGCCATCGAGTTTCAGCGCTTCGGGCTGCAGGGCCAGCACCGCCTGACCGCTGGCCACCAGCTGACGGTCGAACCGTCCCAGCACACGGAAGCCCTCTGCGCGCACCTGCACGCGGGCTGAGGGCTTGGCCCCGAACTCGCCCACGCCTTCGCCGGTGATGCGCCCTTCACCGCCGCGCAGGGACAGCCGTTCGATACGGGCGGTGTCGCCCTGCAGCGCCACTTTCAGCTCGCCATCGTGGTAATCCACCCCTTGCAGCAGGTTGCGCACGCTCACCCGCTGCGCCACCAGGTCGCCCGTGAGCTGCGGCGCACCGAAACGTCCACCCAGGCTGGCAGTGGACACCACCTCGCCCTGCAGGCGCCAGCCCGGCGGCACCCAGCCCGACCACACGCCCAGATTCGGCACGCGGGCCTGCACCATGCCCGACAGCGCTGCCTGCTCGTCCGGCCAGCGGGCCTGCGCAGAAGTGCGCAACTGCATACTGCCCGAGACCTCGCCCACGCTGCGCCCCACCAGCCGCGGGGAAAGCGTCCACAGGCCCTCCCGGGCGGTGAGACTGAGGTCCACGGTGTTCAAGCCCAGGGGTTGCGCCTGGCCGGCTTCCACCACCTGCAGGTCTCCGTCATGGCGCCTCAGGCTCACTTCAGCCTCGAAGCGCTCGGCCGCCCGCACGGCCATGCGCGCACTCAGCCGCAGGTCGCCGGTCCACTGCAGCCCAGTCTGTGCCCGCTGCAGCCAAGGTGCCAGCGCGAAAGGCAGCACGTCGGCCTGCCACTGGAAGTCCGGCCGGTCAGCGCGCGTCGGGTCGCGCAGCTCGTAGCGCGCCTCGTCCCACTTCAGGCGCAGCCCGGCGGCCAGGGCGGCCTGTCCGCTGTCCAGGCGCAGGCTGCGCAGGCGCCAGGCGTCGTCGAAGCGAAGCTCGCCGCGCAGGTCAGACGCGTCCAGCCAGGCCTTCTCCGGCGCCGAAGGGTTCGCCGCGGCTGAGGTGACCGGTGCAGCGGTCCCTGTGGCGGAAGCTGGTGCCGCAGCGGGCTCTGTGAGGCCTGACCAGACGCCGGCTTCCAGCCGCTTGACCGTGCCGTTCCAGCGGCCGCCGCCGCTCGTCTGGCCGCTCCAGGAGCCCTCCAGGTTCAGGCGCGCCTGGGTGCCGGGGCCCTCAGGAAGGGCCAGCACGCGGGTCAACGCCTCGGGGGGCAGAAGGGGCAGGGCGATGTCGATGCTGGCGCTGTGCTGGCGCAGGGTGCCCCGCAGGTCCCCACGCAGGTAGGCCAGGCGGTTGGGGCCCAGGGACGCGTTGCGGACATCGCCCCGCAGTTCCAGGGGGTCTGCCTCGCGGCCGGTCCATTGCCACCGGGCCTCGGCCCGCCCCAAGGCGTAGGCGCGGCTCTTGAGCCCGTCGATGTTCAGTTGCCCCTGCGTACCCACGGCGGGCCATCGTCCGGAGGCGCTGATGCGGGCGTCCGCCCGCCCGGCCTCAGGCCACCAGGCGGCCCATTCGGGCATCAGGGCGGCCAGGGCATTGAGTTCGCCCAGGGCCGGGGCCGCCACTTGCAACTGCCATCGGTCCTGTTCACCGTCGCCCGCCGGGTCGCCACGGCCGACGAGGCTGACATCGTTGCGCCCCACGCGCAGTTCTGCCATGAGCTGGCTGCGCCCGGCTGCGGCGGCCTCCGGCGCCTGCTCCAGCCGCAGACGCCCTGACGCCGCCAGGCCTGCGATCCGGGACGCCCCGATGTCCACCTGCGCACTGCCCCGCAGCGTCTGTAGCCACTGCACGGCGGAAGCTTCCGCGCGCCGCGGCGGCAGCAGCACTTCCAAGGCCCA
Organism: Rubrivivax sp.; assembly: GCA_044372085.1. Taxonomy (GTDB): domain Bacteria; phylum Pseudomonadota; class Gammaproteobacteria; order Burkholderiales; family Burkholderiaceae_C; genus Rubrivivax. The sequence goes on along the minus strand of JBILSM010000004.1, from coordinate 27,838 downwards.
CTGCCCGTTCAGCCGGTGCGGGCCTTTGCGCCAGGGTGCGGCAGCGTCGCCCGGCACCCAGGGAACGGGGTCGAAGTCGTTGATGCGGCCTTCGCTTCGCACCTGCCAGGCGCCCTCGGCGCCGGGGGACACGGTTGCGCTGAGTTCGGCGCTGGCGGCGCCGGCCTGCGCCTGCAGGGTGCGCACTTGCAGGCCCTGGGGCCCGAACACGCCGTCCAGGGTAAGGGTGGTGCGCTGCCCAAAGGCCTCCAGCGCGCCGCTGAGGTTGCCCCGCAGCTCCACTGACCAGGCGTTGGCTTCGGCTGCGCGCCGAGCGACGCCTTGCGGCCCGGGCACCCCCAGGATGCCGATCTGCACCGGGCCGGACAGGACCATCCCGGGTGCCCGGGTGTCGAGCCCCTGCGGCCTGATGTCCGTGGCCACGCCCTGCAGGCGCAGGCCGGCCTCGGTCCAGTTGCCGGTGCTGCGCCACAGGCCGGCACTGCGCTGGGCGCTGCCCAGGTCCAGGTCCAGGTGAAGGATCTCGGCAGTGCTGGGGGTGTCCAGCCGCGAGCGCAACTCCAGCCGCGCGCGCCGCACGGGCAGCCGGGCCTCGCCCCAGGCGCCTGCGGCCGCGTTGTCCAGCAGGATGTCGGCCTGCACCGGCTGTGTCAGCCCCTGGCTCTTGACGCTGGCGCGGCCTGTGAGGTGGGTGGTGGGCAGGCGGCGGCTGAGCTGCGACAGATCCAGAGCCTGCAGCATCACGTTCAAGGTGCCCAGGGGCCAGGCTTCGAAGGGCTTGAGCTGCACCGTCGCGTCCACGGCGGGCTTGAGGCCGGACGGCAGGGCCGGGGCGCGCAGGCGCGCCTGAAGGTCCAGCGCCTGCAGCGGTCCGCTGGCCGCGAGGTCGCCCTCCCATGCCACCGCGCCCGTGCCCTTCACGGTCCACTGGCCCTGGCCGGCGAAGGGGCTGCGCGTGTTGATGGAGGCTTCGCCGCTGACCTGCAGTTCCTCCCACTGGAAGCTCAGTTGGTCCACGCGGTGTACCGCCCCCTGCTGTGCCCCCAGTGCCCACCGGCCGGTGACGTCGCGCCAGGCAGGAAGCTGGTCGACGACCAGGTGTTCCACACGCAGCTGCTCGATGCGGGCCTCCAGCGGGAGGGCCAGCGAGCCTGGCAGCACGGCAGGCTTGCCCGTGGCGGGTCCGGTATTGAGGGTCACCCGCCGGGCCTCCAGGCGATCCGCCTGCACGCCGACCCAGGTGCCCGCGCGAAGCCACCAACGCCACTGCGCGCCTGTCCATTGCAGGCCCTCGATCTCCAGCGATTGGCGGCCCTGGTCCCACCGAAAGCTCAGCTTCTCCGCGGCGAAGTCGGTCCCCAGCAGGGCGCCTCGTGGTGCCGTGACCTGCAGGTTCGGCACGCCGGCCAGGAGCCAGGCGGTGCCGCGTTCGCTGTGCAGCACGGCCCAGACCGCGAGCAGGCCGGCCAGAGGCAGCCCCAGCACGGTGACCAGCACCAGCTGCCAGGCCTGCAGCAGCAGTCCCGCTCGCGCTGCAGGCGTCCAGCGCACAGGGGATGGCGTTGCGGGGGAGGGCGGTGGTGCGGGGGGCGGCGCAGGCTGGGCCGGTACGTCCGCCGCTGTCCCGGAGGGCGCGTGTCGGGCGGGCTCTGGCACAGTGGGCTCGGACATCGACCGGGATTCTCCCTCGGCGCCGCGCGGGTGCAGTCGCCTTCACACGATTGGACCCTGCGCGCGCTCAGGCAGCGCACTTCAGAGTCGGTGCGTGAGGGGTTGGGTTTCGGGGGTCGGGTTTCAGGGATCGAAAGTCAGGGACCGGGTTTCTCTCCCCGTTCGGGCCCGGTGCCGACACAAGCCCGGCAGGGCTCCTCACAGGGTGTCTGGAGCCGCCCCCGAAAGGCCCAGCACGCCCAGCGTTCAGGTACGCCAGACCCTGGGCGGGTGGGCGTCCAGGCCCCAGCCGGTGCGGCGCCAGGTGGCGCGCACGGCGCACAGCCACTGCATCGCCGGTTCTACCCGTGGCGCCAGCACCCGTGCCACCACCACGTGCGGCATCGGGCTGGTGACGCCTGTCCAGCCTTCGAGGCCTGCCCCTTCCGGGCACTCGCGTGCAGCGTCCAGCAGCGCCTGTCGGCGATCCGTGCCCAGGGGCTGCCCGGCAGCCCACCAGGCGGTGCCCAGCACCCGCCGGCCGCCCCAGCCCAGCGGCGAGTTCAGCAGCCGATGGTCCAGCGCGTCCACCCGGCCGCGCTCCAGCCACAGGGCATGGTTCAGGTTCCGGCTCAGAGAAGGGTCAGGTGCTGTATTGGGCGCGAAGGCAGAGCGGGCGGTGGATTGCGCGCCAGGAAGTTCCTGCGGGTCGTTCGGCTGCGAGCGATGCGAGAGGTGCAAGGCCAGGTGCTGCGTGAAGCAGCCGGTCTCGAAAGCGGCGCCAGAGGCGGGCAGGCCCAGCGCCAGCACGTCCCAGCCCATCATCTCCGCCCCTGCGGCCAATTCCACTTCGGTCCGGTTCTCGGCCTCGCAGCCGGAGAAAGCGAGGTTCTCCAGCGGCAGCCATTCTGCGCGCGCGCCGCCCGCCAGTTTCAGCCTGGAGTGTTGCAGTGCCGGCCGCCCGCCGCTGCGGTAGAACCGGGTGGCGCCAGGGGTGGTGATCACCGCGTGGGTGCCCTGCGCCAGATCGGCTTCCAGCAGCAGGCTGTCGCCGCCAGCCACGCCGCCGGGCGGATGCACCAGCACGTGGTGGCAGATGGTGTCCCCCTCGGGGTACAGGCGCTGAAGCACCCGCAGCGGACCCTCGTGGCGGTCCAGTGCCACCGTGCGTTGGCCATCGCGCCAGTAGCGCAGGGCCAGGTGCCCGCGCCAGCCGACGGCTTCTGCCGGCGCGTTCAAGCCGCTTGCGACCCGCGGTGCGCCCATCCGGTGGTGCGCATCTCGATCCACGAGAACAGTTCGTACATGGCCATGGCCATGGCGCCGATGACCACCAGGCCTGCGAAGGCCAGGGGCAGGCGCTGCTGCGAACCGGCGGTCTGCATCAGGTAGCCGATACCGGAATCACCAGCTGTCATCTCGGCCAGCACGGTGCCGACGAACGCCAGGGTGATGGCCACCTTCAGCGAGCCGTAAAAGTAGGGCATCGAGCGCGGCAGGCCCACCTTGACCAGCACGTCCCAACGCTTGGCGCCCAGCACCCGCAGCACGTCTTCCAGTTCCGGCTCCAGAGTGGCCAGGCCGGTGGCGATGTTCACCGTGATGGGAAAGAAGGAAATGAGGAAGGCCGTCAGGATGCCCGGGCCCAGGCCGATGCCGAACCACACCACCAGGATGGGCACCACCGCTGCCTTGGGCACGGCGTTGAAGGCCACCATCAGCGGATACACCGCCGTGTAGGCGATGCGCGAAGAGCCGATCAGAAAGCCCAGCAGGACCCCCACCACGATGGAGATGCCGAAACCCAGCATCGTCACCCAGAAGGTCTTCCAGGCGGCTTCCAGCAGCGGCCCCTTGAACTCCACGAATTCCAGGGCGATCTGCACCGGGCCGGGGAAGATGAAGTCCGGCACCTTGAACAGCCAGACGCACGCCTGCCATACCAGCAGGATGGCGGCCAGCAGCACCATGGGGGACCAGCGTTCCAGGGTCTTGGAGAGTTTCATGGGGTTCCCACGGGCTGGCGGAAAGCGCCAATGTGGCCGCGCAGCTCGTGCACGATGTCTGTGAACTGCGGTGTGTAGGTCACTTCCAGGTCTCGCGGGCGTGGCAGGTCGATGTCGCGCTTGACCACGAAGCGGCCAGGGCTGCGGCTCATCACGTACACCGTGTCGGCCAGGAACACGCTCTCGCGCAGGTCGTGCGTGACCAGGATGACGTTGAACTTCTGCGCCGCGTGCAGGTCGCGCAGGGCGCACCACAGTTCCTCGCGCGTGAAGGCGTCCAGGGCGCCGAAGGGCTCGTCCAGCAGCAGCATCTTGGGCTCGTGGACCAGCGCGCGGCAGATGCTGGCGCGCTGCTGCATGCCGCCCGAGAGCTGCCAGGGGAACTTGTCCTCGTAGCCGCCCAGGCCCACGCTCTTGAGCAGATCGCGTGCCTTGGCCTCGTACTCTTTGCGACGGGCCTTGAACGTGGAGCGGTAGGGCTCCACGATCTCCAGCGGCAGCAGCACGTTGTCCACGGTGGTGCGCCAGGGCAGCAGGCTGGGCGCCTGGAAGGCCATGCCGCTGATTTTCAGCGGGCCGGTGACCGGCTCGCCCCCGATGTGGATGGTGCCCCGGCTGGGCATCTTCAGGCCGGTGGTGAGCTTCATGAAGGTCGACTTGCCGCAACCCGAAGGCCCGACGATGGCGATGAACTCGCCCTCGGTCACCTGCAGCGAGATGTCCTCGACAGCGAAGTGACCTTGGGCCAGGAGCTCGTCGTTGTAGGCGAGCCAGACGTTGCGGAAGTCGACGAAGTTGCTCATGTCAGCGCCCGAGGCTTCACTTCTTGGCCGGCGGCAGGATGTTGAGCTCTGCCTTGGAGGGCAGGAAGGCGTCGGTCCAGACGGCGTCAGGGTTGACACGGGTCTTGGTGCCGAACGCGTCAGACACCTGTGAGGCCATCAACGCCAGGCGCCCCGGCACGACCATGCCGAAGCCTTCACGGCGAGCATCGGGGCTGGCCACCACGGCGTCGATGGCCATGCGCAGGCGGCGCTTTTCCAGGTCGACGTTGATGATGCCGTCGCGTGCCTTGACCAGGTCGATGGAGGCGTCGGGGTTGGCCATGACCTCCTTGGCGCCCTTGGCGAACGCGCTGAGGAAGCCCTTGACGGCGGCCGGGTTCTCCTTCATCAGCTTGGGGCTGGCGATGATCACGTTGCCGTACAGCCTCACGCCGTGGTCGGCGTAGGGCATGACGACGATGTCTTCGGTCTTCACGCCGCGGGCTTCGAGGTTGAGCAAGGAGGTGAAGGAGAAGCCCGTGATGGCGTCGATGTCGCCGCGTACCAGCATGGTTTCGCGCAGCGGGGGGTCCATGCTGGTCCACTGCACGGTGCCGATGCCGTTGGCCTTGGCGAAGATGGGGAAGCCGCGCCGCCCGGCGTCAAACACGGGCGCACCCAGCTTCTTGCCGTTCAGGTCGGCGGGGGTCTTGATGTTGTTCTTCTTGAGGCTCAGCACCGCGGCCGGCGTGTTGTTGTAGACCATCATCACGGCCACCGGCTTGTTGGGGGCGTCCGGGTTGTTGGCGTGGAATTCCATCAGCGCGGCCAGGTCAGCAAAACCCATGTCGTAGGTGCCTGAGGCCACCCGGGTGACGGTGCCGCCCGAGCCGTTGCCGGAATCGATGGTCACGTCCAGGCCGGCGGCCTTGTAGTGCCCCTTGGCGGCGCTGGCGAGGAAGAGCGCCGCAGGCCCTTCGAAGCGCCAGTCCAGTTGGAACTTCAACGGCGTCTGCGCGTGTGCGGGCAGGGCCGACAGGGTGGAAGCACAGGCCAGGGCCAGCAGGCCGCGGCGGGTTACGGTGTTCAGGTTCATGGGCAGACTCCGGAAGGGGTTGTCGGGTGGTGGATCATTGTGCAAGGACTGTGCGCGCCGGAACACCCGGGCTTGCACCATCCCGGTGCTTGGTTCAGCTCAGCAAGTCCAAGAGGGTGCGCGCGATTACCTTCGTGGCGCGTCGCAGGTCTTCCAGCACGAGTTGTTCGTCAGCACGCTTGGCGTTGGACTCCAGCACGGTGCGCGGGCCAGCGCCGTAGATGACGGCAGGCACACCGCGCTCGCCGTACAGGCGCACGTCGGTGTACAGCGGCGTGCCGCTCTCTGGGATGGGCTCGCCGAACACAGCTTGGCCGTGGCGCTGCAGCGCGTCCACCAGCACGCGGTTACCGGGCAGGGGCTTGAGGGCGTTCGCCAACACCAGGCGGCGGATCTCAAGACGGATGCCTGGGCTCTGGGCCACGGTGGACTCGATCAACTGCCGCACCTCGGTCTCCACCGCAGCCGAGTTCTCCTCCGGGATCATGCGGCGGTCGAGCTTGATCACCACCTTGCCGGGCACGACGTTGGTGTTGCTGCCGCCCTCGATGCGGCCCACGTTCAGGTACGGGTGGGTGATGCCCGTGACCTGCGAGCGCCGCTGGCGCAGCACCTCGTTGTGGGCGTACAGGGCCGTGAGCAGCTTGTTGGCGGCCTGCAGCGCGTCCACGCCCGTGTGCGGATAGGCGGCGTGCGAGGCGGTGCCGTGCAACGTGACCTCCATCTGCAGGCAGCCGTTGTGGGCCGTCACCACCTGGTAGCTGAAGCCGGCGGCGATCAGCAGGTCTGGCTTCGTCAGGCCCTTGGCCAGCAGCCAGCCCGGGCCCAGTTCGCCGCCGAATTCCTCGTCGTAGGTGAAGTGCAGTTCGACACCGCCCTTGAGGGCCGTGCCGCCGGCGCGAAGCGCTTCCAGCGCCCGCACGGCGAAGGTGAAACTGGCGAAGTCGCTCTTGCTTACCGCGGCGGCGCGCCCGTAGAGCTTGCCGCCCTCGATCTCGCCGCCGTAGGGGCTGTGCGTCCAGCCGTCGCCAGGGGGCACCACATCGCCGTGGGCGTTCAGGGCGATCACCGGGCCCGAGCCGGGCGCGCCGTAGGGCCGGCGCACGATGAGATTGGTGATGCTTTGCAGCCCGTAGGCCTTGACGTCCGCCTCGGGAACGGTGTGTGCCTCGGCCGTGAGGCCCATGGCGGACAGCAGCTCCGTGGTGCGCGCGGCGTGCGGGGCGTTGTGGCCGGGTGGCGTGTCGGTGGGCACGCGCACCAGTTCCTGCAGGAAGCGCACCTCCTCGTCGAAGTGGGCGTCGATCCAGGCGTCGAGGGTGTCGTAGGGCGTGGTCATGTTCAGGCTTTCTGGGCGGCCAGCGTGTCGAGCACGTGCTGGAAGGCGCGCACGACGAGTTCGGTGTCGTCGTTGGTGATGGATTCCAGCGGGTTGTGGCTGATGCCGGCGTTCAGGCCGCGCATGAAGAGCATGGCCTGGGGCATCACTTCGTGCAGCTTCATCGCGTCGTGGCCCGCACCGCTGGGCATGCGGAAGACCGGCAATCCCAGGGCCTGCACGGCCGCTTCCCAGTGCGCCTGCCAGGCCGGGTGGCTGGGGGCGGCGGCCACCTTGACGGTGCGCTCAGCCGTGTACGACAGGCCTCGGCGCTGGCAGATCTCGGCCAAGGCCGCCAGCACGTCGGCTTCCAGCGCGTCCCGCGCGGCGTCGGTGGTGGCGCGCAAGTCCAGGCTGAAGCGGCAGCGGCCCGGCACCACGTTGATGGAGCCGGCAGGCACCTCCAGCTGGCCCACCGTGCCCACCACGTCGGGCACGGCGCTGGCGCGCTTTTCCACAAACAGCAGCAGCTCGGCCGCGGCGGCTGCGGCGTCGCGCCGGCGGTCCATGGGCGTGGTGCCGGCGTGGCTGGCCATGCCCTGGATCTCCACCAGATGGCGCACGCTGCCGTTGATGGAAGTGACCACGCCCAGCGGCAGGTCCAGCTCGTTGAGGACCGGCCCCTGCTCGATGTGGACCTCGACGAAGCCGAGGTAGCGCGTGGCGTCGCGCCGGAGCGTGCCGATCGCCGACATCGTGGCCGGCAGGCCGGCAAGGCGCATGGCGTCGGCCATGCGCACGCCGTCGACGTCGCGCTGGTCCAGCCAGGCCGGATCGAAGTCGCCTATCAGCGCGCCCGAGCCCAGGAAGGTGGCCTTGTAGCGCTGGCCTTCTTCTTCCGCGAAGCCCACCACCTCGATGCCGAAGGGCAGGCGCCGCCCGGCGCGGTGCAGTTCACGCACGCAAGCCATGGGCACCAGAATGCCCAGGCGCCCGTCGTACTTGCCGCCATTGCGCACGGTGTCGTAGTGGCTGCCGGTGAGCAGGCGCGGCGCGGCGCGGCTGTCGCCGTGGTAGACCCCCACCACGTTGCCCACGGCGTCCAGGCCCACTTCATCGAAGCCGCATTCGCGCATCCAGGCCTGCAACTGGGCCGCGCAGGCGCGGTGGGCGTCCGTCAAATAGGTGACGGTGAGCTGTCCCTTTTCCTTGAAGCCTGGATCGCTGTGCACGGCCAGCTGCTCGGCCCAATCCCACACCAGGTTGCCGAGTGCGGGGGTGACACCGAACTTGTCGTTCAGGCGAATCTCCGCGATGCGGTGGATGTTGCGCAAGGCTTCGGCGCGCTCGAAGTCCGGGTGGTGGGCCAGGCGCCGGGCAAAGGTGTCGATGATCTGGTGGCGCGTCAGCCCCTCGCCCCGCGGCCCCCGCACCGCCAGGATGAAGGGAAAACCGAACTTCGCGTTGTAGTCGGCATTGAGCTGCTGGATGCGCGCGAACTCCTCGGGCGTGCAGTCGGTCAGGCCGGCCTTGCCCTGTTCGTTCGTGGACTCGGCCGTCAGCGTCTTGCTCACCATGGCCTTGCCCGCCAGCTCCGGGTGGGCGCGGATCAGGCCCAGCTGCTCGGCTTGCGTGGCGCCTCGCACGGTGTCGGCCAAGGCCTGCTTGAGCGAGGTCAGCGCGGGGAACGGCCTGTGAGACCAGGCCCGCTCGGCAATCCACGGTGAGTGCTCGTAGATGCCCTCGAGCAGCGCTGTGAAGCCGGCCTGCGTCGCACCGTTGAGAGCCTGGAGATCCAACGCGGGCATGGTCACTTCTCCCAGGTGAAGGCGGTGGCGGCGTCGAAGGGGTGCGTGGTACGCCAGTGCTGGGCGATGTCCACGCGGCGGGTCACCCACACCCGGTCGTGCTTCTCGATGTGGTCCATGAAGCGCTGCAGCGCGCGCAGGCGCCCGGGGCGGCCCAGCAGGCGGCAGTGCATGCCGATGCTCATCATGCTGGGGTGCTCGGCACCGTCGGCGTAGTGCACGTCGAAGGCATCGCGCAGATATTCGAAGAATTCGTCACCGTGGCTGTAGCCCTGCGGCAGGGCAAAGCGCATGTCGTTGCAGTCCAGGGTGTAGGGCACCACGAGGTGGGGCGCCAGCGTGCCGTCGGTCTTGCGTACCTGCAGCCAGAAGGGCAGGTCGTCGCCGTAGTAGTCGCTGTCGTAGGTGAAGCCGCCGAAGTCGGCCACCAGGCGCCGGGTGTTGGGGCTGTCGCGGCCCGTGTACCAGCCGGCGCCGTGCAGCACGCGACGGCTGCCATTCGCGCCGTCACCGGTCAGGCGCGCGATGATCTCCATGCCGCGCAGCATGTGTTTGCGCTCGGTGGCTTCGTCCACGCCCTGATAGTGGATCCAGCGCCAGCCATGGCAGGCGATCTCGTGGCCCAGTTCCACGAAGGCGGCGGTGACTTCGGGGCAGCGCTCCAGCGCCATGGAGATGCCAAACACCGTCAGCGGCCAGCCGCGCTTTTCGAACTCCCGCAGGATGCGCCACACGCCCACCCGGCTGCCGTACTCGTACACGCCTTCCATGCTGAGATGGCGTGCCGGGAAGGCCGGGGGGTTGAACATCTCGGAGAGAAATTGCTCGCTGCCGGCGTCGCCATGCAGCACCGAGTTCTCGCCGCCTTCCTCGTAGTTCAGCACGAACTGCACGGCCACCCGGGCGTTGCCCGGCCAGCGTGCGTGGGGGGGCTGTCGGCCGTAACCGCGCAGGTCGCGGGGGTAGGGGGCTGCCGTGGGGCCGGTGGGTCTGGTCATGGGAGGGCGCGGGATGCAGTGGGGGGAGACCGTGGGTGCGGTGGCTTGGGGCCGTGGTTCAGGAGGGCAGATGCAACTCAGGGCGCAGCACGCTGGCCAGGTCTGACGGTGCTGTCATCGGCTGCAAGTTGCGCTCGACACTGGCAATGTGATGGCCCATCAACCTGCCGGCGGCTTCGCAGTCTCGTCGCTCCAGCGCATCCACGATGGCCACATGCTCGGCCTGGGATTGCTCCGCCGACATCGAGCTCTGGTACATCAGGGAGATCAGCGAAGACCGGCTGAGCAGATCGCTCAGCAACTGCGCCAGCACCTCGTTGCCCAGCAGGCGTGCCAGCACGACGTGAAAGTCAGCCAGCAGTCGGGTGCGGCCCGGCACATCGGTTCGCGCGATGGCGGCACGTTCTTCCTGCAGGTGCTGCCGCAGGGTGGCGATCTGCGCGGGGGTGATCGTCTGGCTCAGCCGCCGGGCGAGTTCGCTTTCCAGCATGGCACGCGTCTCGAAGACCTGGCGTGCTTCCTCGGCGCTGGGCGTGGCCACGGAGGCGCCGCGTGCCGGCTCCAGAGTGACCAGGCGGTCGCGCGAGAGCTGGTTCAGGGCTTGGCGGACGATGGTGCGTGATACGCCGAAGATCTCGGCGATGGACTGCTCGGCCAGACGCGTGCCGGGCATCAACCGGCGCTCGATCACGGCAGCGGTCACGGCATCCACGATCTGCTGCGTGGCCCGACCCGGGGCCGCAGCGCGGCGTGGCCGGGGGATGGCCGGGCGTGCCTTCAAGCGTGATGCTGCGGTGTTGGCCATGAGGGATGCCGTGGTGCGATGGCGATTGTATACACCTGTTGGCAACATCTTGTGTGCTATCGCTGTATACAATGAATAGGTTGCAGGATGTGACCCTGCAGGAAACCTGACCGATGGAAGCCTATCTGCTCGATTGGGGCAATCTGCTGCTGCGCTGGCTGCACGTGATCACGGCCATCGCCTGGATCGGCTCATCCTTCTATTTCGTGTTCCTGGACAACAACCTCATCCGCCCGACCAGCCCGGACCTGCTGGAAAAGGGCGTCGATGGGGCCATGTGGGCGGTGCACGGCGGGGGTTTCTACAACCCGCAGAAGTACATGGTGGCTCCACGCAAAATCCACACCAAGCTGCACTGGTTCTACTGGGAGGCGTATTCCACCTGGCTCAGCGGCTTTGCGCTGTTCACGGTGCTGTACCTGTGGAACGCGAGCACCTGGCTGGTGGACAAGTCGCTGATGGACTGGTCGCCCGTGGCCGCCGGCTTCGCGGCGGTGGGTTTTCTGGTGGGCTTCTGGCTGGTGTACGACCTGGTGTGCCGAGCCCTGGGTTTCCGCAAGCACGGCGAGGCCGTGGTGGGAGTGGTGATGCTGGGGGTGGTCGCACTCGCCTCATGGGCTGCCTGCCAGTTGTTCCCGGGGCGTGCGGCCTTCTTGCTGGTGGGCGCCATGATTGCCACGGCGATGAGTGCCAACGTCTTCTTCTGGATCATCCCCGGCCAGCGCAAGGTGGTGGCGGCCATGACCGGCCAGCAGAAGGCCGACCCGAAGGAACTGGCCCTCCACGGCAAGCGCGGCAAGCAGCGCAGCGTGCACAACACGTACTTCACGCTGCCGGTGCTGATTGCGATGTTGTCCAACCACTACGGTTGGCTCTACCAGGGGCGCTGGAACTGGGTGGTGCTGTTCGTGCTGATGCTGGCCGGCGCCCTGATCCGCCACAGTTTCGTGGCGCGCCACCGCGCGCTCATCGAGGGCCGCCGGGTGCCCTGGGAGTACGCAGGCGCCGGTGTCGTGCTGACCCTGGGGCTCGTGCTGGGCATGAAGCCGGCACCGGTGTCGCCCGCACCGGCCGCTGCTGTGGCCGCGCCCGTCACGGCCGCCGACATGCGCTTGGTGGTGGAGCAGCGCTGCCTGGTGTGTCACAACGCCCAGATGCAGCAGAAGAACGTGGCCCTGCACACGCCGGAACTGCTCAAGCAGCATGCCTTGTCCGTCTACCAGCAGGTGTCGGTGCTCAAGCTCATGCCCATGAACAATGCCACCCAGATCACCGAAGCCGAGCGGGACCTGGTGCGCCGCTGGTGGGAGGCCGGGGCTCCGGTCAACTGAGCAACGGATTCAATTGGCCGGCAAGACCCGCGCAGAAGGACACCCCATGGGACTGAGCACGCACGTTCTGGACACCTACCACGGCCGGCCGGCCGCCGGTATGGCGGTCAGTCTGTACGCCACCGGTGCCGGTGCGCCGACGCTGATCCGCCGCGTGGAGCTCAATGCCGATGGCCGCAACCCGGACGGCCCGCTCATCTCGAATGACGACCTGTGCGCCGGCACCTACCGCCTGGTGTTCGAGGTGGCGGCCTACTTCCGGCGCCAGGGCGTTGACTTGCCCGAACCACCCTTCCTGGACCAGGTGCCGCTGGACTTCGGCATCGCGCACGCCAGCCAGCATTACCACGTGCCGCTGGTCTGCACGCCCTGGACGTACAGCACCTATCGCGGGTCCTGATCGGAAACGCTGCCGCAGGATCACGGTTGCGGCAAGCCGGCCCCTAGAATCAACTGAAGGGCGCCACAGGGCTGGTTCCGAAGGACTGTCATCGATGAGTGAAGTGACCAATTCCGTCCGTTTCGTGCTGGACGGCGAGATCGTGGAAGCCCAGGGCAAACGCCGCACCACCACGGTGCTGGATTACCTGCGCGAGCAACTGCATCGCACGGGCACCAAGGAAGGCTGTGCTGAAGGCGATTGCGGCGCCTGCGTGGTGCTGGTGGGCGAACTGAACGCTGCGGGTACGGGCGTGGACTACATTCCCGTCAACAGCTGCATCCAGTTGCTGCCCACGCTGGACGGCAAATCGGTCAAGACGGTGGAGAGCCTGCGCAGGAGCGACGGCGCCTTGCATCCGGTGCAGCAGGCCATGGTGGAGTGCCACGGCTCGCAGTGCGGCTTCTGCACCCCCGGCATCGTGATGAGCCTGGCCGGTATGGTCCAGCACACCCCATGCCCGAGCCGGCAGCAGGTCAACGACGCGCTCAGCGGCAACCTGTGCCGCTGCACGGGCTACAAGCCCATCGTGGACGCCACGATGAAGGCCTGCCAGGCCGGCCCGCAAGCCCTCAAGATCGACGACGCCGCCGATGTGCCGCTGCTGCAGGAGATCCGGCGCGCCCAGGAGCCGACCTATTCGCTGGACGGCGAGATCGTCGTACAGCCGGTGGTGCGCACCCGAAAGGGCAGCGAATTCGTCTCGCCCTCCACCCTGGCCGAGGTGACGGCCTACCTGACGCGCCACCCACAGGCCACGCTGCTGGCCGGCAGCACCGAGATCGGCTTGCAGGTCAACAAGCAGTTCGCCCGTCCGTCGCACATCGTCTACCTGGGCAACGTGGCCGAACTCAAGCGCGTGGAAGACACCCCTGCGGCCTGGCGCATTGGCGCGCAGGTGCCGCTGAGCGCGGTGGAGTCGCTGGTGGCCCACGCGTACCCGGACTTCGCCGAGGTGCTGCGCCGCTTCGGCTCGCCACCCATCCGCTCCACGGCCACGCTCGCGGGCAACATCGCCAACGGCTCGCCCATCGGCGACTCCATGCCCTGCCTCATGGCGCTGGGCGCCACACTGGTCCTGCGCCGCGGGGACCGCCAGCGCGAGGTGCTGCTGGACCAGTTCTACACCGGCCAGAAGAAGAACGTGCTGCAGCCGGGCGAGTTGATCGAGGCCGTGGTGTTGCCCAAGCCGCGGCCAGGTCAGGTTTTCCGCGCCCACAAGATCAGCAAGCGCTTCGAGCAGGACATCTCGGCCACCTGCTGCGCGCTGCGCTATGAGCTGGTGGGCGGACGCCTGAAGGGTGTGCGCCTGGCCTACAACGGCCTGGCGCCATCGCCGTGCCGGGCGCCGAAGCTGGAGGCCCTGCTGGAAGGTCAGGCGCCGCAGGCCGTGAGCGCCGCGGCGCTGGATGCGGCCATCGCCGAGAGCTTCGTGGCGCGCGATGGTCTGCGCGCCACCTGGGCCTACCGCTCGCTGGTCGCCCGCAACCTGGTGCTGCGCTTCCTGCAGGACGCCCAGCCAGCGTCTCAGCCCGCCTTGGACACCGCCGCCTGAACGGCAAGGAGACCTCACATGAACGCGCCCACCACGCTGAAGGAACTCCTGCCCGCCGCACACGCTGCGCAGGGACGTGATCTGACCCACGAGTCCGCCGTGCTGCACGTCACCGGCGAGGCGGTCTACACCGACGACCTGCCGGAGTTGCGCGGCACGCTGTACGCCGCGCTGGTGCTGTCGCCCGTGGCGCATGGCGAGCTGATCGGTGAAGGCATCGACCGCCAGGCCCTACTGGCCGAACACGGCGTGGTGGCGGTGTTCACTGCCAAGGACATCCCGGGCGAGAACAACTGTGGCCCCATCGTCCATGATGATCCCTTCCTGGCTGCAGGCAAGGTGGAGTTCCTGGGCCAAGCGGTGGCGGTGGTGGTGGCGCGCGACATGCTCTACGCCCGTGAGGCGGCCAAGAAGGCGAAGGTGCAGGTCAAGGAACTGCCCGCCATCCTCAGCATTGACGAGGCCATGGCCCAGGGCAGCTTCGTCATGCCGCCCAAGGGCATCACCCGGGGGGACCCGGACGGCGCCATCGCCGCCGCGCCGCACCGCCTCAAGGGGCGCACCCACTGCGGCCAGCAGGAGCAGTTCTACCTGGAAGGGCAGATCACCTATGCCGTGCCGCGCGAGGACGGGCAGCTCACCCTTTACGTCTCCACCCAGCACCCGGACGGCAACCAGCGCGAGGCCGCTGCCGCGCTGAACCTGAGCACCAAGGACGTTGAAGTGATCTGCCGCCGCATGGGCGGCGGCTTTGGCGGCAAGGAAGGTAACGCCAGCATCTTCTCGCAGTCGGCCGCGCTGGCCGCCTTCAAGCTCAAGCGGCCCGTGAAGCTGCGCGTGAACCGTGACGACGACATGATGATCACGGGCAAGCGGCATGACTTCCGCCTGGACTACGAGGTGGGCTTCGATGATGCGGGCCGTATCCTGGGGGTGGATTTCGTGCTGGCTTCGCGCTGCGGCTACAGCACCGACTTCTCCGGCCCGGTGAACGACCGCGCAGTGCTGCACATCGATAACCTCTACCACCTGCCGAACCTGAAGATCGTCAGCCACCGTTGCAAGACGAACATGCAAAGTGCCACGGCCTTCCGCGGCTTTGGCGGGCCGCAGGGCATGTTCGGCATCGAGACCGTGATCGAACAAATCGCCAACCGCCTGGGCAAGGATCCGCTGGACGTGCGTCTGGCCAATCTGTACCGCGATCCGGCAGCTTCAGGCGACCCCGGTTCGATGACCACGCAGTACGGGCAGGTGATCGAGGACTGGATTGGCGACAAGCTGATGGCGCAGTTGGAAGCCGAGTCTGGCTACCGTGCACGGCGCGAGGCCGTCAAGGCCTTCAACGCTGCCCACACCCACCGCAAGCGCGGCCTGGCGCTGGTGCCGCTGAAGTTCGGCATCTCGTTCACCGCCACCATGCTCAACCAGGGCGCGGCGCTGGTGAACATCTACCAGGACGGCTCGGTCAGCGTGAACCACGGCGGCACCGAGATGGGCCAGGGCCTGAACACCAAGATGGCGCAGGTGGCCGCGGACGGCCTGGGTATCCCCGTGAGCCTGGTGCGCGTGACCGCCACTGACACGCAGAAGGTACCCAACGCCTCGGCCACGGCCGCGTCCAGCGGTGCCGACATCAATGGCGCGGCCATCAACAACGCCTGCGACCAGCTGCGCGCTCGCCTGTCGGCCGTGGCCGGCCGCATGCTCGGCTGCGTCGCAGAGGAGGTGGTGCTGCAGGGTGGCCAGGCGCTGGGCGGTGGCAAGGTGGTCACCTGGCAGGCCCTGGTGAAGCAGGCCTGGCTGGACCGCGTGGGCCTGGGCATGACGGGCTTCTACATGACGCCCGACATCGCCTACGACTTCCAGACCTTGAAGGGCCGGGCCTTCTATTACTTCTGCTATGGCGCGGCCGTCTCTGAGATGGAGATCGACACGCTGACGGGCGAGTGGTGGCTCAAGGGCGTGGACATCGTGCACGACGTGGGCCGCAGCATCAACCCGGCCATCGACCGCGGCCAGGTCGAGGGCGCCTACATCCAGGGCATGGGCTGGCTGACGATGGAAGAGTGCATCTGGGACAAGCAGGGCAAGCTGCTGACACACGGCCCCAGCACCTACAAGATTCCCGTGGCCGGCGACGTGCCCGAGCACTTCAAGGTGAGCCTGTTCGACGGCCAGAACGTCAAGCCCACGCCCTACCGCAGCAAGGCCGTGGGCGAGCCGCCGCTGATGCTGGCGCTGTCGGCCTACTTTGCGCTGCGTGACGCGGTGGCGTCCACGGCGGGGCCCGGTCAGGTGCTGGGCATGGATGCGCCCGCCACGCCCGAGCGCATCCTGCTGGCTGTGGAGCAACTGCGCGCCGCCCGGGCGTGACCCCGCTGGCGCTGGAGGCCCTGGTGGCCGCCTTGGGCCCTCGTCCTGAGGGGCCGCGCGCGGTTCTGGTGACGGTCGAGCATGTCCAGGGGTCGGCCCCGCGCGAGGCCGGAGCCTGGATGGCGGTGTTTGCCGATCAGCTCATCAACACCCTGGGGGGCGGGCACCTGGAGCACTCCGCCATCGCGCTGGCCCGCCAGTGTTTGAGTGGCGGTCTGGGCGCCGATGCCGAGGCGGCTGCAGGCGGCCCCTTCACCCGCCGCTTCTCCCTGGGGCCGAGCCTGGGACAGTGCTGCGGTGGCGTGGTGGTCTTGCGTTTCGAGCCGATTCAAGGACCGCTGCACGCAGACTGGAAAGCCCGGCTGCGTCCGCGAGGCACCCCGGTAGCCTTGTTCGGGGGCGGCCATGTCGGGCGGGCCCTGGTGCGCATCCTGCAGACCTTGCCGTTCGAGGTGCGATGGGTGGACAGCAGGGACGAGATCTTCCCGCCCGGGCTGCCTTCGCACGTGCACTGCGAGCACTCTGATCCCGTGCAGGCCGCGGTGCCTGATCTGGCGCCTGGCACGCGCGTGTTGATCATGAGCTTCAGCCATGCCGAAGATCTGGACATCGTGCAAGCCTGTCTCAAGCGCCAGCAGATGCGCGGTGACGTGGCCTTCATCGGCCTGATCGGCAGCAAGACCAAGTGGGCCACTTTTCGCCACCGGCTGCGCGAACGCGGTTTCAGCGAGCAGGCGTGCGATCTGGTCACCTGCCCCATCGGGGTGCCGGGCATCGCAGGCAAGGAACCCGAGGTCATTGCCGTGGCGGTGGCGGCTCAGCTGCTGATGCAGTCCCGTACGTCCGCCAACGAGCGGGCCGGCTAAGTCTTGCGGAGGTGGGCTCGCTCTTCGCCCCGCGACATGAAGCCACCGGTTCCCATCTCGGGCTTTTTCGCGGTGGACTCTGCCGCGGCAGCGGCTTCGATCTTCTCGGCCTTGAAACTGGCCACTTCCGTGTTGTTCGCTTTCAGACGTTGGGTGAGCATGCGAGCCATGTTTTTGTAGATGACGGCCTGAACGTCAGGTGAGTCCTCGAGGCCTCGGCCTGGGAAGCGCAGACACACCGTCGGCTCTAGGGCACGTACGCGGGCCGAGCGGTACTTATCGTCCAGGAGCGACATCTCGCCGAAGGTATCGCCCGGCTTGAGTTGGCTAAGTTCGATCCGGTGCGAACCGGACCTCTTCTCCACGGCCACACTGCCCATCACCACGACGTAGAAGGAAGCGCCCATCTCCCCTTCGTCGAAGAACAAACCGTCCGTCTTTTGCGTGACACGGTCGGCAAGAGCGATCAATCTTTCCAGCGCGGTTCGCGGCATGCCGGAAAACAGGTTCACGTGGCTGGCGAGCCGTAGCAGGAGAGCGTCTTTGTTGTCGGCCATGGAATTACAGGGTAGGAGAGAAATGGTATCCCCAAGCCGGGGCCCTTGCCGGCGCTGGGCATGCGTCAGCCCGGCCTGCGGGCGTCCGGTATTCTCGCTGGCTCAGGTTACGGGGGCTGGATTGAACAGCACCAGCTGATTGCTCAGCCCATGCACCTCGGCCCAGGTCTGGCGGCCACTGGCCACTTCCAGCAGCAAATGGAAGAGCTGCCAGCCCATCTGCTCGACGCTGCACAGCCCATCGGCCACCTCGCCGGCGTTGAGGTCCATCAGGTCGTGCCAGCGCTGGGCCAGGTCGGTGCGGGTGGCCACCTTGACCACCGGGCACTCGGCCAGGCCGTAGGGCGTGCCGCGGCCGGTGGTGAAGACATGCAGGTTCATGCCCGCGGCGAGTTGCAGCGTGCCGCAGATGAAATCGCTGGCCGGTGTGGCGGCGTAGATCAGGCCCCGGGTCTGCGCCCGCTCGCCCGGCGACAGCACGGCCGAGATCGGCATGGAGCCGCTCTTGACGACGGACCCCATGGCCTTTTCGACGATGTTGGACAGGCCGCCAGCCTTGTTGCCGGGCGTGGTGTTGGCGCTGCGGTCCACCTGACCGCGCTGCAGGTAGGCGTCGTACCAGGCCATCTCGTCGACCATCTTCTGGGCCACCTCGGTGCTGGCGCAGCGCGCGGTCAGCGTTTCCACGGCGTCACGCACCTCGGTGGTCTCGGAGAACATCACCGTTGCGCCGGCGCGCACCAGCAGGTCGGCGCACACGCCCACCGCCGGGTTGGCGGTCACGCCGCTGAAGGCGTCGCTGCCGCCGCACTGCACGCCCACCACCAGCTCACTCGCGGGCACGGTCTCGCGCTGCCTGGCGTTCAAGCGCTGCAGATGCTGCTCGGCCGTGGCCAGGATGTGGCTGATCATGGAGCCGAAGCCCACGTGCTGCGCGTCCTGCAGGCAGACGTGGGAGTAGGGCGCTGGCGTCGTGCTGCTGCCTGCGGGCTGCACCGGGATGGGCAGGCTGCCGGGCGGCAGCAGGCGCTCGGGCTGCAACTTCTCGCAGCCCAGGCTGACCACCATCACTTCACCGCCAAAGTTCGGGTTGCGCGCCAGGTGGCGCACCGTGCGGATGGGGATCACTGCCTCCGGCGCATCAATGGCGACGCCGCAGCCGTAGGCATGTTCGAGGGCCACCACGCCGTCCACGTTCGGGTAGCGCGGCAGCAGCTCGCGGCGGATGCGCTCCACGGCCACGTCCAGCACCCCGGCCACGCATTGCACGGTGGTGGTGATGGCCAGCAGATTGCGCGTGCCTACCGAGCCGTCGGGGTTGCGGTAGCCCTGGAAGGTGTAGCCCTGCAGCGCCTCAAAGGCGGGGGCTTTCGTCGATGCCATCGGCAAGCCGGTGAGCCCGCGCGCGGGCGGCATGCGCAGCACACGCTCATGCACCCAACTGCCCGCCGGCAGGTCGCGCAGCGCGTGGCCGATCGTCACGCCGTAGCGCGTGACGGCTGCCCCCTCGGGGATGTCCACCAGCGCCACCTTGTGCGCTTGGGGCACGCGCTCGCGCAGTGCCCGCCCGGCGGCCGGTTCCGGCAGCACGGTACCGGCCGGCAGGCCGCCCTCGTTGCCGACGATGGCCACGTTGTCGGCCGGGTGCATCCGCACCAGCACCGGCTGGGGCAGGGTGGACGTGGGCCCGCTCACAACGCCCCCTGCACGTTCACATGCAAGGCATACAGCGAGTGACTGGCCGCCATGAACAGCCGGTTGCGGTGCCGCCCGCCAAAGCACACGTTGGCGCAGCGCTCAGGCAGGTGGATGTGGGAGATGGCCTGACCTTGCGGGGTGAAGACGCGCACGCCGTCCAGCGCCTGCGCATCGGCACCCAGCGAGCCGTCGCTGCCCCAGCCGCACCAGAGGTGGCCTTTCACGTCCACGGCAAAGCCGTCCAGTGCACCAGGGCCCTGGGCGTCGACGATCAGCCGCTTGTTCGACAGCGCGCCGTCCGCGCCCACGTCCCAGCCCCAGATGAGGCGGTGCGGCTTGGCGCGGCTCTCCACCACGTAGAGCACCGAGCCGTCGGGCGAGAAGGCCAGGCCATTCGGGCCGGCCAGGTCGGTGATCATGACCTGCAGTCGGCCGGTGTCCGGGTCGAGCCGGAACACGCCCTGGAACGGCAGCTCGGGTTCGGCTGGTTCGCCTTCCCAGAAGCCGTGGATGCCAAACGGCGGGTCGGTGAACCACAGCGCGCCGTCGCGCGCGCAGACGATGTCGTTGGGCGAGTTGAGCCGCCGGCTTTCGAAGCGGTCCGCCAGCACGGTGATCGAGCCATCCTGCTCGGTGCGGGTGATGCGGCGCGTGAGGTGCTCGCAGCTCACCAGCCGACCTTGCAGGTCTCGTGTGTGGCCGTTGGCGTTGTTCGACGGTTGACGGAATACGCTCACCTCGCCCGAGCACTCGTCCCAGCGCAGGATGCGGTTGTTGGGGATGTCCGACACCAGAACGTAGCGTCCGTCGCCGAACCACACCGGCCCCTCGGCCCAGTGCATGCCCGTGGCCAGCAGCTCGACGGAGGAGCTGAACAGGCGCAGCGGCAGGAAGGCGGGGTCGAGGACCTCGATGGCGGGGTCGGGGTAGCGCAGGCTCATAGGGCCCTGGCGAATTTGCAAGTCCTGACCTGAAGCCTCGGCCAGTGTTGAAGACTTCACATTCGACTTCCGGCTTGACGCATCCATCCTGCAAGGCCCCTGTGCTCAGCCTCAGAACGGACCCATCTTCACGAAGCCGCCGCCCTGGAAGACGGCAGCCGGATCGCGGAGGTCAATGCGCTGCTGGCGGGCTTCGACCTCTGTGCGAAAGGGCTCTGACGAGTCCAGCGGCCGAAAGCCCACGTGGCGCGCAGCAGTGTTGTCCCACCAGGTCAGGCGGTTGTCGCTCATGCCGTAGACCACGGTGTGGCCCACGGCCGGTGCGGTGAGTGCTGAGACGACCAATCTCTCCAGGTCGTCGTAGCTCAGCCAGGTGGCCAGCATGCGGCGGTCCTTCGGTTCAGGGAAGGATGAGCCGATGCGCAGGCTCACGGTCTCGATGCCCCAGCGGTCGAAATAGAACTGCGCCAGGTTCTCGCCGAAGGCTTTGCTCAGGCCGTAGTAGCCGTCCGGGCGCACCGGCTCGCGCGGCGAGACGGTCTCGTCCTGCCTTCGAAAGCCCGTGACATGGTTGGAACTGGCGAAGACGATGCGCCGCGCGCCGTGCAGCCGTGCGCCTTCGTAGAGGTGGTAAAGACCGGAGATGTTCGGGCCGACGATCTCCTCGAAGGCCCGCTCCACGGACACACCGCCCAGGTGCACCACGGCGTCCACACCCTCTAGCATCGAGAGCACTGCAGCCTTGTCTTCCAGGCGGCAGGGGCGCAGTTCCTCACCCGCTGCGGCTGCGCCCAGATCGGCGATGTCGCTCAGCCGCAGCACATCGCAGCAGGCCTTCAACCGTGGCCGCAGCACGCGCCCCAGCCCGCCGGCGGCCCCCGTGAGCAGCAGGCGAGAAAAGCGCAGGGAGGTGGTGGCAGCGGTGTCGTTCATGGATCGCAGAGGAAGAAGCGGCGCCGAGCGTACTGCCGATGCAGGCCCTGCGGTGAGAGGGAAAGTCCCGGGGGTTGCGGCGGTGCGGGAGATGGCAGCCTCCCACGGTCCGCGCCTTAGGATGCGGCCATGTCGCACGTTGCCGAAGTGGCCATGTCCAGTGACCCCACGCCAGTCGTCGTCTCGTTGCGCGCCATCCCCGTGGCCGGCCGTGACGGCATGCTGCTGAACCTGTCCGGCGCGCACGGCCCGTTCTTCACCCGCAACCTGCTGATCCTGACCGACAGCGCCGGGCGCACGGGCATTGGCGAGGTGCCGGGCGGCCAGAAGATCACCCAGACCTTGCAAGACGCCGCGGAACTGGTGGTGGGCCAGCCCCTGGGCCGCTGGCAGGCGGTGCTGCGCAGCGTGCGCGAGCGCTTTGCCGACCGCGACAGTGGCGGGCGAGGGCAGCAGACCTTCGATCTGCGCACCACCATCCACGCCTGCGCGGCGCTGGAGTCGGCGTTGCTGGACCTGCTGGGCCAGCACCTGGGGGTGCCCGTGGCTGCGCTGCTGGGCGAGGGGCAGCAGCGCGACGCGGTGGAGATGCTGGGTTACCTTTTCTTCGTGGGCGACCGCACCCGAACCGATCTGTCCTACCTGAGCCCCGCGGACGAGCCCGATGAAGCCGACGGCTGGCGGCGCGTTCGCCACGAGCAGGCCGTCACCCCCGAGGCCATCGTGCGCCAGGCCGAGGCTGCGCACGCGCGCTATGGCTTCAACGATTTCAAGCTCAAGGGCGGGGTGCTGCGGGGCGAGGAGGAGGTGGAGGCCATTCGCGCCTTGCACGAGCGCTTTCCCCAGGCCCGCATCACGCTGGACCCGAACGGGGGCTGGCTGCTCAAGGATGCCGTGCGCCTGCTGCGTGACCTGCACGGCGTGCTGGCCTATGCCGAGGACCCCTGCGGCGCGGAGGAGGGTTTCTCCGGCCGCGAGGTGATGGCCGAGTTCAAGCGCGCCACGGGGCTGCCCACGGCCACCAACATGGTGGCCACGGACTGGCGGCAGATGGTGCACTCGCTGGTGCTGCAGTCGGTGGACATCCCGCTGGCCGACCCGCACTTCTGGACGCTCTCAGGCTCCGTGCGCGTGGCGCAGACCTGCCGTGACTTCGGCCTGACCTGGGGCTCGCACTCCAACAACCACTTCGATGTGTCGCTGGCCATGTTCACCCACGTGGCCGCCGCGGCGCCCGGGCGGGTGACGGCGATCGACACGCATTGGATCTGGCAGGACGGCCAGCGCCTGACCAAGCAGCCCTTGCAGATCGAGGGCGGCCTGGTGCGCGTGCCTCAGCGGCCGGGCCTGGGCATCGAGCTGGACATGGCCGAAGTCGACAAGGCACACACGCTGTACCTGCAGCACGGCCTGGGCGCGCGCGACGATGCCGTGGCCATGCAGTTCCTCATTCCCGGCTGGCGCTTCGACCCCAAGCGACCTTGCATGGTGCGCTGAAGGCCGGTGCCGGACCGTCTCAACCAAGCCCCACTCTCTGAAGGATTCCCATGAAGGACAACCGTTTGCGCACCCTGTGGAAGCAAGACCGCGCCGTGGTCAACGGCTGGCTGGCCATACCGGACAGCTTTTCCGCCGAGGTGATGGCCCGCCAGGGCTGGGACTCGCTCACCGTGGACCTGCAGCATGGCGTGGTGGACTATCAGAAGATGGTGACCATGCTGCAAGCCATCTCCACCACCGACACCCTGCCCATGGTGCGCGTGCCCTGGCTGGAGCCCGGCATCATCATGAAGAGCCTGGACGCCGGCGCGCAGGCCCTGATCTGCCCCATGATCAACACGCGGGAAGAGGCGCAGAAGTTCGTCGCCTGGACGTCCTACGCGCCGCGCGGCACACGCAGCTTCGGCCCCGTGCGCGCCGGCCTGGTGCTGGGCGCGGACTACCCCACGGCGGCCAACGACCACATCGTGCGCTTTGCCATGATCGAGACGGCGCAGGCGCTGGACAACCTGGATGCCATCTTGTCAGTGGAGGGGCTGGATGCCATCTACATCGGCCCGTCAGACCTCTCGCTGTCCCTGGGCTGCAAGCCGACCATGGACGACGTGGAGCCCAAGGCGGCGCAGGCCTTCGAACACATCCTGGCGCGGGCCCAGGCGCATGGCGTCGTGGCCGGTATCCACAACGCCGGGCCGGCCGCGGCCCGCGCGCGCATCGCCAAGGGTTTCCGCTTCGTGACCGTCGGGTCCGACGCGCGGATGCTGATCAGCGGTTCGCAGGAACTGCTGGGTGCCGTGCGCGCCTGATCGCGCTCAGGCCTTCGCCTGCGGCTGCTGCACCGCCTGTACGGCGCGCAGCACCGCCTCCGGTGTGGCGGGGGCGTCCAGCGGGGGCTGTACCCGGTGCCCGCCCGCGGCCGAGATGGCGTCGCGGATGGCCAGGAATGCCGAGAACGGCAGCAGGATCGGCGGCTCGCCCACGGCCTTGCTGCGATGGATGCTGTCCTGAACGTTGGCGTTGTCAAACAGCGCGGTGTGGAACGCCGCCGGCACGTCGTTGGCGGTGGGAATCTTGTAGGTGCTGGGCGCGTGCGTCAGCAGCCGGCCGGTCTCGGGGTGCCAGACGAGTTCCTCGCTGGTAAGCCAGCCCAGGCCTTGGACATAGGCTCCTTCGACCTGACCGATGTCCAGCGCCGGGTTGAGTGAGCGCCCCGCGTCGTGCAGCAGATCGGCGCGCAGCAGGCGCGTCTCGCCCGTCAAGGTGTCGATGACGACCTCGCTGACGGCGGCACCGTAGGCAAAGTAGAAGAAGGGCGAGCCCGTCAGCGTCTCGCGGTTCCAACTCAGACCTGGGGTGGCGTAGAAGCCGTCACTCCACAACTGCACCCGCGCCTCGTAGGCGGCGGTCACCACCGCGTCGAACGTCGCCCGGTGGCTGTCCCACTGCAACTGCCCGTTGGCGAAACGCACTTCCCGCGCCAGCGCAGCCCGCGCTGCGTCGTCGCCGCCAGCCGCCGCCGCAGGCAGCGTCGACAACCAGAACCCCGCCAGGCGCTCGCGGATCTGGCGCGCCGCATCCTGCGCCGCCTTGCCGTTGAGGTCGCTGCCCGTGGAGGCCGCCGTGGCTGAGGTGTTGGCCACCTTGGAGGTGTCCGTGGCCGAGCAGCGCACGCGCTCCAGCGGCAGGCCCAGTTCATGCGCCACCACCTGCGCCACCTTGGTGTTCAGGCCCTGGCCCATCTCGGTGCCGCCGTGGTTCACGAGCACCGAGCCGTCGGTGTAGACATGCACCAGGGCCCCGGCCTGGTTCAGGTGCGGCAGGTTGAAAGAGATGCCGAACTTGACCGGCATGAGGGCCAGGCCCTTCTTGAGCACCGGGCTGTTCGCGTTGAAACGATCCACCTCGGCGCGGCGCTGCGCATAAGCGCTCGAGCGCACCAGTTCTTCCGTCAGGGGCGAGATCACGTTATCGGTGAGAGTCTGGCCGTAGGGCGTGACGTTGTGGTGGGCGTCGCCATAGAAATTCGCACGCCGAACGGCCAGCGCGTCCAGCCCGAGATGGCGCGCCACGTCGTCGATCACCACCTCGATCGCGAAGGCGCCCTGCGGTCCGCCAAAGCCGCGGAACGCGGTGTTGGACTGGGTGTTCGTCCGCGCCAGATGCCCGTGAACCGATACCTCGGGCAGCCAGTACGCGTTGTCGGCGTGGCAGATCGCCCGCGTGAGCACCGGTGGCGACAGGTCGGTGGAGAAGCCGGCGTTGGCGATCATCGTGAGTTCCACCCCCAGCAGGCGGCCGGTGTCGTCGAAGCCCGCCTCCCAGTCGAACTCGAAGCCGTGTCGCCGGCCCGTGATCATGAAGTCGTCGTCGCGGTCGTAGCGCAGCTTCACGGGCCGGCCGGTGGCGCGCGCCGCCAGCGCCGCCACGGCCGCCGGTAGGGCGGATTGGGACTCCTTGCCGCCAAAACCGCCGCCCATGCGGCGGCAGGTCACCTGCACCCGGTGCGCCGCCACCCCCAGCACGCGGCCGACGACGTGCTGCATCTCGCTGGGATGCTGCGTGGAGCAGTGCACCGCCATGGCCCCGTCCTCCAAGGGCACGGCGGTGGCGATCTGGCCTTCCAGATAGAACTGTTCCTGGCCGCCCAGGCGGAACGTGCCGCTCAGGCGGTGCGGTGCTGCGCTTATGGCGCGACGGGTGCCACCCGCGGCCGATTCGCGCGCCAGCTGCATGGAGGGCACGACATGCTGACCCTGGGCATGGGCCTGGCGCGGCGACAGCACGGCCGGCAACGGCTCGATCTGCATGACCTGTCGGGCCTTCGCCGCCGCGCGGCGTGCCAGGTCGCGCGTGCGGGCCAGCACCACGAACACGGGCTGCCCCAGGTAGTGCAGGGTGCCGTCGGCCAGCACCGGGTCGTCGTGGACGATGGCGCCGCAGTCGTTGGTGCCGGGGATGTCTGCGGCCGTCAAGACCGCCACCACCCCCGGCTCGGCCATCAGGGCCGCGCTGTCCACGCCCAGCAGCCGCCCGTGCGCCACAGGCGACAGCCCCAGCGCCGCGTGCAGCGTGCCTGCGGGCTCGGGCAGGTCGTCGGTGTAGGCCGCCGTGCCGGCCACGTGCAGGTGGGCGGACTCGTGCGGCAGCGAGCGTCCGACCACCTGTGAAAGCTGTGCAGTGACGCCTGGCGCAGGCGGCGCCAGCGCCGACGCGCTGTCGCGGGTCGGCGCGCTTGAGATGGGGCTTGGCGTGGGAGCGCTCATGCCGCCACCTCCTGATCCCACACGGTGGTGGCCTCGATGGGCAGGGGGTTGTCGGGCCGCGTCTGCAGCCACAGCCGGTGCAGAAGGCCGCGCGCAGCGTCGCGCCGATACCCGGCGCTCGCGCGCAGGTCGGTCAGCGGCGTGAAATCGGCGTCCAGTGCAGCGCAGGCGGCCTGCACCGCCTGCTCGGTCCAGGGCTGGCCGCGCAGCGCAGCCTCGGCCGCTTGCGCGCGGCGAACCGTGGCGGCCATGCCGCCGAAGGCCAGCCGCACGTCCTGCACAGCGCCAGCGCGCAGCGTCAGCCGGATGCCGACGCACAGCGCCGAGATGTCGCAATCGAAGCGCTTGCTGAGCTTCCAGGCGCGCAGGTGGTGCCTGGCTGCGCCGTCACCCGCCGCGGCAGTGCCCAGATCCGGCACGCGCACGGCCTCCAGGAACTCGCCCGGCTCCAGCCGGTTCTTCATGTAGTCGAGATAGAACTCGTCCAGGCGCAGCACCCTTCGACGCTCGCCCCGGCGCAGCACCAGTCGTGCATCCAGCGCCATCAGCACGGGTGCACCGTCGCCGATGGGCGAGCCGTTGGCGAGGTTCCCGCCCAGGGTGCCGGCGTGGCGCACCGGGGGCCCGGCAAACCGCAAGCCCACTTCGCCCAGTTCGGGCCAGCGCCTGGACAGTGCGGCCCAGGCGTCTTGCAGCGACGCCCCGGCACCCACCTCCATCCATCGGTCGCCTCCCGCGGTGGCCGCGACCAGGGCGCTGTCAGCAGTGCCTGCCGAAGCCTCGACGGCCACCGGGCCGGCGACGTCGATGTCCCCATGGCGCCAGGCGATGCGTCGCAGGGCCTGCACCGCACCGATCCACAGCACGTGGCCCAGGTCGCGGAACTGCTTGGTCACCCACAGGCCGATGTCCGTGGAGCCTGCCAGCAACCGGGCTTCAGGATGCTCCAGCCGCAGACGCGCGAACTCGTCGATGTCGCGCGGGGCGTGGAAGTGGTCCACGCGGCCCCCTGCAGCGGGGTTGGGCGCCGCGTAGTGCAGCGGCGCATCCGCTGCCAGGGACTGCAGCAGCGCGCGCAGCGCTGCGCGGTTCACGCGGGGACTGGTGTCCTCGAACATCGCGAACCCGGCTTCGACAATGGGCCGGTAGCCGGTACAGCGGCACAGGTTGCCGGCCAGCGCATCGCACAAGGCCGCCCGGTCCGGCCGGGTGCCGCGCGTGGTGTGATCTTCGTGCACGGCGGCCAGGCTCACCACGAAGCCTGGCGTGCAGAAGCCGCACTGTGAGGCGTGGCAATCCACCATGGCCTGCTGGGCAGGGTGGGGCGCATGGGGCTTGCCCAGGTCTTCCACCGTCAGCAGCGCGCGGCCATCCAGCGTCGGCAAGAACTGGATGCAGGCATTGACGGTCCTCAGGGCAACGCCTCCCGGGGCGGCGGCGTCGAGCTCACCCACCATCACCGTGCAGGCGCCGCAGTCGCCTTCGGCGCAGCCTTCCTTGGTGCCGGTGCAGCGCGCATCCTCTCGCAGCCACTCCAGCACCGTGCGCGTCGGCGCCACCCCGGACACCTCTTGCACCCGGCCCCTGTGGATGAATCGGATCGGGCGAATCTCGGAAGTCATGGCAGTGTGACGGTGTGGTGGTGTGGGGGCGTGCACCGGCGTGCGCAGCCGGGGACGTGGAGGTCGAGACACGCCTGCCTTGAGCCCGAGGCCCGGGCGGCAGAAGGAAGATACACCAGGCCTGTCCCCCTTGCCGTGCAGGGCCCCCGCCACCCCGCGCCGGCCGCGGGTGCTGGCGCTGACACTGCCGGTACCGCAGCCAGGAAGGGCAACAGGAGATAGGCTTCGACCCCATGAGGACCTTCGCCACCACCCCAGCATCCGTGCCCGGCCCAGGCGCGGCACCTGCAGAAGGCTCGCGCCTGGCGCTGC
>JBILSM010000268.1:0-2511 GCA_044372085.1 Rubrivivax sp. | reverse complement strand
CCCGCTGGTTTGGAAAGGCTGAACCCGCGCCGGTGCAGCGCCTTCGCGTTCTGCTCAAGGCCGCGGACGGCAAGACGACCGTGACCGTGCAGAACTCGCAGGGCGCCCCGGAAACGGGCGACGCCGCCCGGCGGATCATCGGGGAGGTCAGCGCAGCGTTGCGCTGAGCGGTGCGGTGACGTCGACACACGTCGGCGTCCGCACCCACAGCCAGACCCCCAGACCATGCGGCTCATCCTCTGGACCCTCAAGGCCCTGGTGTTCTTCACCCTGTTCGCTTTCGCCTTGAACAACCAGCATCCGGCCTCGGTGAAGTGGTTTTTCGGCGTCGAATGGCAGGCGCCGATGGTGTTCGTGGTGCTCGCGTCCTTCGCCGCCGGCTGCGTGCTGGGGGTGCTGGCCATGGTGCCGGGCCGATGGCGGGGGCGTGGTTTGCTGGGCAGGGCACCCGTTCCGGGACAGCAGGCTGACCCGGGCGCCATGAACAGTGCAAGACGTCAGGCAGGCGCCTCCGTGGACAGTGCCGACAGCCCCGTCAGTGCTGCTCCCCCGCGTGATGGACTTTGATCTCTCGTGGCTGCTGCTAGCGCTGCCCGCGGCCTTCGCGTTGGGATGGATGGCCTCCCGCCTGGATCTGCGCCAGTCGAAGAAAGAGCATCGCGATGCACCGCGAGCCTACTTCAAGGGCCTGAGCCTGCTGCTCAACGAGCAACAGGACAAAGCCATAGACGCCTTCATCGAGGCCATCCAGAACGACCCCGACACGGTGGACCTGCATTTCGCTCTGGGCAGCCTGTTCAGACGTCGTGGTGAGTTTCAGCGGGCCATCCGCGTGCACGAGCACCTGCTCTCACGCCCGGATATGCCGGAGGTGGAACGCCACCGTGCGCGCCATGCCCTGGCGCAGGATTTTCTGCGCGCCGGCCTGTTCGACCGGGCCGAGGAAAGTTTCCGGCAACTGGAAGGCACCAGTTTCGAGGCTGCTGCCCGCCTGGCCTTGCTGTCGCTGCAAGAGCGCGCGCACGAGTGGGACCGGGCCATCGAGACAGCGCACATGCTGGAAGCCTCCAACACGGGCTCCTTCGCCGCACGCATCGGGCACTACCACTGCGAAGCCGCGCAGGAGTTACACCAACGGCAGGACCATGCGGGGGCCGCCACACGTCTTGAGGCTGCGCATCGCGAAGCCCCCGATCTCGCGCGACCCTGGGTGCTGGGCGGCCAGTGGGCCCATCAACGCGGGGCGTTCGACCAGGCCCTCGCGAAGTGGCAGGTGCTGTTGCAACGGCATCCCGTGGCTTTCGACCTCGTGGCAGTGGAATTTGCCAGTACGGCACGCCTGCTGGGCCAAACAGAGGCGGCTGCCGCCGGCGCTGCGATACAGGCCGGATTTGATCGCGCGCCTTCGTTGGCCCTGCTGAAAGCTTTGCAGGCGTTGGACGCGCAGCCGTCCACTGGGGACGTGCTCATTGCCGGTCCTGCAGCGCCTGGCCACAGGCCTTCGGCCAGTTCAACGGATCTGGTGATGCAGGCGTCTGCGCCGGGAGCCCCTGGCACACAGCGCCTCGTCGCGGCGCTGGACGGCATGCCCTCGCTGTCCGCCGCAGCGCTGCTCTTGCGCCTGCCCGTCGAGCAGTGGGGGCCGCGGGGCCAGGAGCTCTGCCTGCGCGCCGTGGAGCGTGCCGCACGCCCCGTGCAGCGCTACCGATGCGCGGCCTGCGGCTTTGAGGCGCAGCGCTATTTCTGGCAATGCCCGGGCTGCCTGGGTTGGGACACCTTTCCGCCCAGAACGATCGAAGAGTTGGACAGGCCCTAGCGAGGCCCCCTGGTCGGGCGAGCCCAGGGCCAGGCACCAGGTGGCCCACCTTTTGGGGGACCGCTCAGCGGGATGCGACACGCAAGCCGACTGCGAAGAATGGAGGCTTCATCGCAGCTGTCGGAGGTCCGGCCATGAAGTTCTTCGCCTTGTTCCTGAGCCTGTTCCTTGCCAGCACCGCAGCCCTTGCGGATCTGGACATCAATCGTGCCACCCAAGCCGAGTTGGAGCGCCTCAGGGGGGTGGGGCCCCAGTTGTCAGCCCGCATCCTGGCGGCGCGCGCCAGCCAGTCCTTCAGCGACTGGGACGACGTTCGCAAGCGCGTCCCGGGGCTCGGGCCGATGCAGTCCGTACGGCTTTCCCAGCAGGGCCTCACCGTGGCCGGCGCGTCTTTCGCTGCCACGGATTCGATGCTGACACCGTTGAAGAAGGCGGTTGAACCCGCCGAAGCCGGCCTCTGGAGACCAGCGCCTTGATCCGCCCAGGCTGACCCCGAGGGCGCTCACTGCCGTGGTGGACCCTCGGCTGCTACGGTCTGGCGTGGCAGCGCCCTGCCCACGGCCACTCCCCGCAGGCAAGGCATGATGCAAGCCCATGACCGCCTTGCTGCCTCCATTGGCCGCCCCACTCGCCGCCCCGCTCGCCGCCGATCTGGCCGCCGAACACGACCGGTGTCTGGCTGACGGGGGCTGGCC
>JBILSM010000267.1:0-2515 GCA_044372085.1 Rubrivivax sp. | reverse complement strand
CTTCCTGTTGGCGCCCACCTCCACCGAGCAGCGCATCCGCGAGGTCGGGCGCATCGCCACGGGCTATGTCTATTACGTCTCGCTCAAGGGCGTCACCGGGGCGGGCCACATCGACACCGACGCGGTGGCGCAGGCCGTGCCGCGTATCAAGGCGCATGTGAAGGTGCCCGTGGGCGTGGGCTTTGGCATCCGTGACGGCGCCACCGCCCGTGCCGTGGGCGCGGTGTCGGATGCCGTGGTGATCGGCAGCCGCCTCGTGCAGTTGCTCGAGGCCGCGCCCGAGGCCCAGGCCGGCGAGGTGGCACGCGCCTTCATGGCCGAGATCCGCGCAGCACTGGATGCGCCGCTTCAGGCGGACGCGCCGGCTTGAGGCATCATCGGCCCCGAAAATCCTGACCGTCCTGCGGAGCATTGCCTCATGAGTTGGCTCGACAAGCTGCTGCCCCCGAAGATCCAGCACACCGACCCGGCCGATCGCCGCTCGGTGCCCGAGGGCCTGTGGGTGAAATGCCCGTCCTGCGAGTCCGTGCTCTACAACACCGACCTGCAGAAGAACCTCAACGTCTGCCCCAAGTGCGGCCACCACCACCGCATCTCTGCGCGTGCCCGGCTGGACGGATTCCTGGACGCCGAAGGCCGCTATGAGATCGGCCAGGAAGTGCTGCCCGTGGACCCGCTGAAGTTCAAGGACAGCAAGAAGTACCCGGAACGGCTGAAGGCCGCCTTGGAATCCACGGGTGAAACCGATGCCCTGGTCGTGTTTGGCGGCACCGTGATGAGCGTGCCCTTGGTGGCGGCCTGCTTCGAGTTTGATTTCATGGGCGGCTCCATGGGCTCGGTGGTGGGTGAGCGCTTCGTGCGTGGCGTGGAAACGGCCGTGGAGCAGAAGACAGCCTTCGTGAGCTTTGCCGCCACGGGCGGCGCGCGCATGCAGGAAGGGCTGCTGAGCCTGCTGCAGATGGCCAAGACGAATGCTGCGCTCACGCGGCTGGCCAAGGCGCGGCTGCCCTACATCAGCGTGCTGACCGACCCCACCATGGGCGGCGTGTCGGCCAGCTTCGCCTTCATGGGCGACGTGGTGATTGCCGAGCCCAAGGCCCTGGTGGGCTTTGCAGGCCCGCGCGTCATCGAGAACACGGTGCGCGAGAAGCTGCCCGAGGGCTTCCAGCGCGCCGAGTTCCTGCTGGGCAAGGGCGCCATCGACATGATCCTGGACCGCCGCGAGATGCGCACCACCCTGGCCCGCACCATCGCCATGCTCACCGGGCAGAGCGCCGACGCGATCGCCTGACCTGGAATAAGGGCCCGGATGCCCCCCACCCTTCGCATGCGTTCGGTCTGAGGCAGTCGAAGCCCATTCGCGCAACGTGAACGCTGCCTGCACTGCGCAAGACAAGACCGTACGGACTTCCTGAACCTCCTGCACGCCTGCCCGTGACCTTGCCCACCACCCTCCAGGACTGGCTCGCGCACTGCGCGGCGATGCACCCCAAGACCATGGACCTGTCGCTGGAGCGCACGGTCTTGGTGGCCCGCATGCTCGGCATCCGCTTCGACGTGCCGGTGATCATCGTCGCCGGCACCAATGGCAAGGGCAGCACCTGCGCGATGCTGGAAAGCATCCTGCGCCATGCTGGCTACCGTACGGGGCTCTACCAGAAGCCAGAGCTGGTGCATTTCAATGAGCGCTGCAAGATTGACGGCGCCGCGGTGGACGACGCGGTGCTGCTGCCGCATTTCGAGGCGGTGGAGCGCGCACGTGGCGCCACCACGCTGACGCAGTTCGAGTTCACCACGTTGGCCATCGCCCGTGCGTTGTCGCTGGCGGAGGTGGATGTGGTCATCCTCGAGGTCGGCATGGGGGGGCGCTACGACAGCGTCAACGCCTTCGACAGCGACTGCGCCGTCATCACCAGCATCGACCTTGACCACATGCAGTGGCTGGGCCCTGACCGCGAGACCATCGGCCTGGAGAAGGCGCAGATCATGCGGCCGGGCCGGCCATGCGTGATCAGCGACCCGCTGCCGCCGGACAGCGTGATCCGGCACGGCGAGTTCATAGGCGCCGACCTCTGGCTGGTGGGCCGCGACTTCGGCCACGAGGGCGACCGCCAGCAATGGCGCTGGGAGGGCCGCGGTCGCCGCTACAACGCGCTGGCCTACCCGGCGCTTCGCGGCGCCAACCAGCTCATCAACGCCTCGGGCGCCCTCGCGGCGCTGACCGCCCTGCGTGACCGTCTGCCCATCACAGCGCAGGCTGTGCGCACCGGACTGGCGCTGGTGGAATTGCCCGGCCGCTTTCAGATCGTCCCCGGCCAGCCCACGCTGGTGCTGGACGTGGCCCACAACGCCCAGTCGGTGGCCGCGCTGGCCGTCAACCTGGACCATATGGGTTTTCATCCGCGCACACATGCCGTGTTTGGCGTCATGCGCGACAAGGACATTCCAGCCATCTTGTCGCGCATGGCCCCACTCGTGGACGCGTGGCATTTCTGCAGCCTGGACAGCGCCCGTG
>JBILSM010000266.1:0-2534 GCA_044372085.1 Rubrivivax sp. | reverse complement strand
CCCTTCCAGCAGGCCCAGGCCGCCCAGGCTGCTGGCCGCTTGACCGAGGCCGCGGCCTGGTACGAGCAGGTGCTGGCACTGGCGCCTGCAGACCATGCCAGCCTCGTGCAACTGGGGGTGGTGCGCATCCAGCTGGGCCAGCACGCGGCCGCAGCGCAAGTGCTGAGCCAGGCCCTGGCCCTTCGCCCCGAAGACGCCTTCGCCCACTACAACCTGGGCAATGCCCTGTACCTTCTGGGCGACCTGGGCGCCGCCCGGGTCCAGTTCCAGCAGGCCGTGCAGCACGACGCAAGCCTGGCCGATGCCCACCACAACCTGGGCTTCGTGCAGGAGCAGCTCGGCCTGCGCCAAGAAGCCCTGCGCAGCTACGAAGCGGCCGTGCAAAGCGCGCCCCGCGCCGCGCATTCCTGGTTCTCGCTGGGCATCGCCCGCTCGAACCTGGGCCAGGCCTCGGCGGCGTTGGCCGCCTATGACCGCGCCTTGCAGATCGACCCCGGCTTCGCACGGGCCCACCTGAACCGCGGCACGCTGCTGCAGCATCTGGGCCGCCTGGAGCAGGCCCTGCAAAGCTTCGAGGCCGCGCGCAGGCACGACCCGAAACTTGACTTCATCACCGGCGCCGTGCTGTTCGCGCGCCTGCGGCTGGGGCGCTGGGAAGGCCTGCCCTGGCTGGTGCAGCCCATGCTGGACGCCGTGGCCCTGGGGCGGGCCAGCAGCCACCCCTTCCCGGTCCAGGCCGTGAGCGACAACCCCGCGCTGCACCTGCAGGCCGCCCGCACCTGGATGGACCGCCAGCATCCCGGCCACGACCGGCCCAACGACCTGAGCCCTGCGCCCGTGAACCCGGCCACGCCCCTGCGCGTGCGCATCGGCTACTTCTCAGCCGACTTCCGCGACCACCCCGTGGCCCGGCTGATGGTGGACGTACTGGAGCAGCACGACCGGCAACGCTTCGAGGTGCTGTGCTTCAGCCTGGGCAGCCAGGCTGACGCCATCACCGAGCGCGTGCGCCGCTCGTGTGACCGATTCATCGACATGTCCGCGCAGGCAGACCCCCTCGTGGTGGATGCCGTCCGGCAAGAAGCGCTGGACATCGCCATCGACCTCAGCGGCCACACCCTGGGCTCGCGCACGGGCCTGTTCGCCCGGCGCATGGCCCCCGTGCAAGCCAGCTACATCGGCTACCTGGGCAGCATGGGCTCGCCCTGCTACGACTACCTGCTGGCCGATGCCACCCTGGTGCCGCCAGGCGATGAAGCCCACTTCGCGGAGCAGCTGGCCCGCCTGCCGCACTACCAGGCCAACCCCGCGCAGCGCGACATGGCGCCGCAAGCCCCCACCCGCGCGGAACTCAAGCTGCCAGAACAGGGCGTGGTGTTCTGCGTCATCAACAACACCCACAAGATCCTGCCCGAGACCTTCGCCCGCTGGTGGCGCATCCTGCAGCAGGTGCCCGGCAGCGTGCTGTACCTGGTGGCCGAGACGGTGGACGCAGGCGAACAACTGCGCGAGAACGCCTGCGCCCTGGGCGTAGAGGCCCACCGCATCGTCGTCGGCCGACGGCTTCGCTATGCCGAGTACATGGCCCGCCTGCAGGTGCCTGACCTGCTGCTGGACACATTTCCCTACACCACAGGCACCACCGCCAGTGATGCCCTGTGGGCCGGGCTGCCCGTGCTCACATTGCGCGGCCGTTCCTTCGCCAGCCGCATGGCCGCCAGCGTGCTGGCCGCCGCCGGGCTGGAAGAGCTCGTCACCGATACACCCGAAGCCTTCGAAGCCACCGCCATCGCCCTGGGGCGCGACCCGCAGCGCCTGCAGACCCTGAAGGAACGCCTGCGCCGCGACATGCCGCACAGCCCGCTGTACGACGCCGCCCGCTTCACACGCAGCCTGGAGACCGCCCTGCAGCGCATGTTCGACCGCGCACTGCCAGGCCTGCCGCCGCGCCACTTGACCGTGGGTGCCGAAGACACGGCAGCGGCCGACGCCCAGCCCCCAGCCCTGGTGCTGCAGCAGGCCCTGGCCCGCCACCAGGCCGGCGACGTGGACGCCGCGGAAGCCGCCTACCTGGCCCTGCTGCGCCAGAACCCGAACAACGCCGAAGCGGCGCACCTGCTGGGCGTGGCCCAGCACCAACGCGGCGACACCGCCCGCGCCGCCGCGTGGATTGAACGCGCCATCGCCCTGGCCCCCGCCGAGCCGGTGTACCACGACAACATCGTGCAACTGCACGAACTGGCGGGCCAGCCCGCACAGGCCCTGGCCTGCCTGGACCGCGCCCTGTCACACCAGCCCGACCACGCGCGCTGGTGGATGCGCCGCGCCCACCTGCTGCAGGCCCTGGGCCGGACGGAAGAAGCGCTTGCCAGTCAGGATCGGGCCCGGAGCCTCGACGGCAACTAATTGTCGGGTCCCGGATGATTGGCTCTTGCAGAATAGGCGTGCTCTGCTCTTCGGGCGCGATGTGCTGAAGGCAGTCATGGCAGCATTCACGCCCGGGGGCCAGGCCGCATGATGATCGCACTGCACAA
>JBILSM010000036.1:0-24700 GCA_044372085.1 Rubrivivax sp. | reverse complement strand
TCGATACACACCAGCGTCGCCCCATTTCGCTTGGCCTGCTGGGCAAAAGTCCAGAAGTGCAGGTTGGAGGCGATGGAATTGCTGCCCCAGATGAGGATGAGCTTCGCGTGGGCGAAGTCCTCCACGTGCATGCCCACCTTGCCGCCGTAGGTGGCCATCAGCCCTTCGGCGCCGGCGCTGGCGCAGATGGTGCGGTCCAGGCGCGAGGCCCCCAGGCGGTGGAAGAAGCGCGCGGCCATGCTCTCGCCCTGGACCAGGCCCATGGTGCCGGCGTAGCTGTAGGGCAGGATGGCCTGCGCCGCGCCCGGCCCGCGGCTGGCAATGGCTTTCAAGCACGCGGCGATGGTGTCCAGCGCCTCGTCCCAGCCCACCGGCTCGAAGCGCGGCGGCCCGGACTTCGGCCCCACGCGCTTGAGCGGCTGCAGCACCCGCTCCGGGTGGTAAGTCCGCTCGGCGTAGCGGCTGACCTTGGTGCACAGCGCGCCGTGCGTGGGCGGGTGGTCCGGGTCGCCCTGGATGCGGATGACGCGCCCGGCCTGCACGGTGACGTGCATGGCGCAGGTGTCGGGGCAGTCGTGCGGGCAGGCGGCGCGCACGAGCGTGCTGGCCGCTTGGGAGGCTGCGCCGGAGGAGGAGGCGTGCGCCGAGGCGCCAGACAGGCTCGGGTTCATCGGCCGCAATGTGCCACAGCGAGGCCCCGGCGCCACCCACCGCGGCGCCGGCGCTTAGAGCCTGTGAAGTATTCCGGCGCGCCCGAGCGGGCGCTCCAGGCGATGCCGATCTAGGCGCAAAGCACAGCCGTAGCTCGGGCTACGGCGAGCATTTGCAACGACGAGCGGCGCAGCTTGGGGCGTACGAGCGGGTGTGCAGGGATATTTCACAGGCTCTCAGCCCACCACGCCCGCGGCCACGGTGGCGTTGCTGGCCGGGTCCACCAGGATGAAGCTGCCGCTGGCGCGAGCGTCGGCATAGCGGTCGGCGCACAGGGGCTGCTGCAGGTGCACCTGCACGCGAACAATGTCGTTCAGGGCCACGGCGGTGGCGCGGGCCTCGGGCTGGGTGTCCCACTGAAGGGCGTGGATGTCCAAGCGGGCCTCGGGCAGGTCCACGCGGGCCTGCGTCTCGCAGGTCAGGTGGCGCAGCAGGTAAGCCCGCGCGGGAGACAGGGACGCCTCGCCCAGCCAGCACAGGGTGGCGCGCAGCGTGCGCTGCAGCGCGGGCGCGACGGACTCGGCGGTCGATGCAGGGTCAGCCTGACCCGGGCCTGCGGGCTGGGGTACGCGCACGATCAGGTCGCCTCGCGAAATGTCGCGCTCATCGGCCAGCGACACCATCACCGACTGCCCCGCCACAGCCCGGGTCAGGGCCCGCTCGCCCAGGCGCAGCGCCGTGACGCGGGAGCGATGGCCGCTGGGCAGGATGAGCACGTCCTCCCCCACCGCCAGCCGGCCGGACTCCAGGCGGCCGGCGTAGGCGCGGCCGGGCAGGTCGGCACGGTCCTGCGCCGGGCGGCACACCCACTGCACCGGCAGGCGCAGCGGTCCGGCTGCGGCATCGGCGCCGGCCGGGGCCTGCTCCAGCAGCTCGATCAGCGTGGAGCCGCTGTACCAGGGCAGGCTGTCACCGCGTTCCACCACCATGTCGCCACGCAGGGCGGACAGCGGCAGGGCCACCCAGTCTGGCGCGGGACGGCCGGTGACGGCCGAGGCCTGGCCCAGCCAGGCGCCGAAGTCGGCCACGATGGCGTCGAACACGGCCTGGGACCCCTCCACCAGGTCCATCTTGTTGACAGCCAGGATGAGCTTGCGCACGCCCATCAGGGCCGCCACGGTGGCGTGGCGCCGGGTCTGGGGCAGAAGTCCCTTGCGCGCGTCCACCAGCAGCACCGCCACGTCCGCCGTGGAGGCGGCGGTAATCATGTTGCGGGTGTACTGCTCGTGGCCGGGGGCGTCGGCGATGATGAACTTGCGCCGTGCGGTGGCGAAGTAGCGGTAGGCCACGTCGATGGTGATGCCCTGCTCGCGCTCGGCGATGAGGCCGTCGGTCAGCAGGGACAGGTCCACCGCCGACAGGCCGCGCCGGCTGGCGTGGCGCTCCAGGGTGGCCAGGGTGTCGCTGAGCAAGGCCTTGGTGTCGAACAGCAGGCGGCCGATCAAGGTGCTCTTGCCGTCGTCCACGCTGCCGCAGGTCAGGAAGCGCAGTACGCCGAGGTCTTGGGTGTCCAGGCTGGGCAGGGGGTCTCGTTTCATGGTGATGTCCTTCTCAAGGAAACGCCGGGCCGTTCCCAGGTTTTCTTGCACGCCCTCGGGGGGCCAGACCGGGCACCGCCCGGACTTTGGGGGCGCTCAAAAGTAGCCTTCGCGCTTGCGCAGTTCCATCGAGGCCTCGGAGGTCTGGTCGTCCATGCGCGTGGCCCCGCGCTCGGTCAGCGTGGCGCCCACGGTCTCCAGCAGGATCTGCGCATGCGTGCGCGCGGTGGAGGCCACCGGGCAGGTGCAGGTGACGTCGCCCACAGTGCGAAAGCGCACCGACATCGGCTCCACCTGCTCGCCCTCGCGCGCCGGGGTCAGCGGCGTCACGGGGACGAGGGCGCCGCCGCGACGCACGATGGGCCGCTCATGCGCGAAATACAGCGAGGGCACCGCCAGGCCTTCGCGGGCGATGTACTGCCATACGTCCAACTCGGTCCAGTTGCTGATGGGGAACACGCGCATGTGCTCACCCGGCGCCACACGGGCGTTGTAGAGGTTCCACAGCTCCGGGCGCTGGTTCTTCGGGTCCCACTGGCCCCAGCTGTCGCGGAAGCTGAAGACGCGCTCCTTGGCGCGGGCCTTTTCCTCGTCACGGCGGGCGCCGCCGATCAGCGCGTCGAAGCCGAACTCGGCGATGGCGTCCAGCAGCGTGACGCTCTGGTGTCGGTTGCGCGATTCATCGGGCGTGCGCAGCACCACGCGCCCCGCCGCGATGGAATCTTCCACCGAACGCACGATCAGGCGCTCGCCTAGCTCGGCCGCGCGTGCGTCACGAAAGTCGATGACCTCGGGGAAGTTGTGGCCGGTGTCGATGTGCAGCAGCGGGAAGGGAAAGCGCGCCGGCCGGAAGGCCTTGGTGGCCAGATGCAGCAGAACGATGGAGTCCTTGCCCCCAGAGAACAGCAGCGCGGGGTGGGCACACTGGCCCGCCACCTCGCGCAGGATGTGGAGGGCTTCGGCCTCCAGCCAGTCCAGGTGACTGAGCGTGGGCACACCAGTGGTGGTCAGGTTCGCAGTCAAGGCAGTCATGGGTTCGGTTGCAGAGGCTGTGACGGATGCTGCCCGGCTTGCGCCGCGGCCGGGCGCAGTGCTGGGGCAGCGGCTGGGGGTGCGTGAAGACCGCACTCCCGCGTCTGGGCAGACTCCCACCACCAGCGACCGGCACGGATGTCCTCACCCAGGGTGACGGGTCGGGTGCAGGGCGCGCAGCCGATGCTGGGGAAGAAGCGGTCGTGCAGTTCATTCCAGGGCACCTGGTGCGCGCGCAGATAGGCCCAGACCTCAGCCTCGCTCCAGTCGTGCAGAGGGTTGAACTTCACTGGCTCGCCCGGGCCCTGCGGCTCGCGCGCCAGCAGACCGGAGCGCGTGACCGACTGGGCTGCCCGCTGCCCGGTGACCCAGGCCCTCCGCCCGGAGAGGGCCTTCTTCAAGGGCTGGAGCTTGCGCACGGCACAGCAGGCCTGGCGCTGGGACACCGACTCGTAGAAGCCATTGATGCCCTGGGCCGCGACCAGTTCACGCACGGCCTGCGGGTCCGGCATCAGCACCTCGATGCAGCGCCCGTAGCGCGCTCCGGCCCGCTGCAACAGGCGATAGGTCTCCTCATGCAGACGACCCGTGTCCAAGGTGAAGACCGCAATGTCCAGGTCATGGCCACGGATCAAGTCCAGCAGCACCATGTCTTCAGCCCCGAGGCTGGTGGAAAACGCCGCTGGCCCGGCGTCCAAGGCCTGGAACAGCACCGCCAGCGCAGATTGCGATCGCACGCGCAGCACCTCGGCGGGCACCTGCGGCCAGCGGCCCGCATCGGCCTGCAGCGCCGGCTTGGGCAAGGGGGAGAAGTCAGCGGTCAGGGAAGCGCCCATGGTGTGTCCAGCCAGAACGCCGGACTCTAGGCACCCTGCTGTGCTGAGCCAAGGAAGCGTTTCGAGGACCCATCTGAGGTTTGCGCATATCCGCAGCCCGCATCGCGCGTTGAGGAACACGTCATGCGAGGCCGGCCACAGGATCCGGCCCTTCCCCCTCATGTTTATGCGCAATTCAAATATCCATACAACTCTTCATTCGTTGTGCTCACTAGGAAGTCTGAGCAGACTCCGGCCGTGAATTTCCAGCAATTGCGATCTGTGCGTGAGGCGGTCCGGCGCGGCTTCAACCTCACAGCCGTGGCGGAGGCCTTGCACACTTCTCAGCCCGGCGTGAGCCGGCAGATCCGCGAGTTGGAGGACGAACTGGGCGTGGAGATCTTCGTGCGGGCCGGCAAGCGCCTGACCGGACTCACGCCCCCCGGTCATTCGGTGCTGCCCATCGTGGAGCGCTTGCTGCAGGAAGCGGACAACCTGCGCCGCGCGGGCGAGGACTTCGCCTCTGACGGGCGCGGGACGCTCACGATCGCGGCGACGCACTCGCAGGCCCGCTACGCGCTGCCGCCGGCCGTCCGGGATTTCCGCCTGGCCCATCCGGAGGTGGCGCTGCGCCTGCACCAGGGTTCACCGCGCCAGGTGGCGCAGATGCTGCTGGACGGCGAGGCCGACATCGGCGTGGCCACCGAGGCGCTTGCCACCTATCCCGAGCTGCTGGCGCTGCCCTGCTACCAGTGGACGCACACCGTGCTGGTACCCCCAGGCCACCCTCTGGCAGAGGATGCGACCCAGGGCCAGCATCTGACGCTGGCACGGCTGGCGCAGTTCCCGCTGGTGACCTACGAGCCCGGCTTCACCGGCCGCAGCCACATCGACGAGGCCTTCAGCCGCCAGCAAATCACGCCGCGCATCGTGCTGGAGGCCATGGACGCCGACGTCATCAAGACCTATGTCGAACTGGGCCTGGGCGTGGGCATCGTCGCGGCCATCGCCTACGACGAGGAACGCGACCGTCACCTGCATGCCATTGACGGGCGCCATCTCTTTGCGCCCAATCTCACACGCCTGGCGGTGCGCAGGGGCGCCTTCCTTCGGGCCTACGCCTACGGCTTCATCGAGGCCTTTGCCCCTCCCTTGAGCCGGCAGGTGGTGGAGCCAGCCTTGCGCAGCGGCGAGACCTCAGGCTTCGACATTTGAGGCCCAACGCAAGCGATGCACCACGGAGGGTGCACCGTCGTCCAGAAAAGCCCGCACAAAGTCCGTGGAAGGGCGCCTGATCAGGTCTTCGGCAGACCCCTGCTGCTCGATGCGCCCCTGGTTCATGACGACCACGCGGTCCGCCACCTCCAGCGCCTCGTCCTGGTCGTGCGTGACAAAGACGCTGGTCACGTGCACCTCGTCATGCAGGCGCCGCAGCCACCGGCGCAACTCCTTGCGCACCTTGGCATCGAGCGCACCAAAGGGTTCGTCGAGCAACAAGACGCGGGGTTCCACGGCCAGGGCCCGCGCCAGGGCCACGCGCTGGCGCTGACCGCCGGAGAGTTGGTGCGGAAACCGCCCGCCCAGACCCTCCAGTTGCACCAGCGACAGCAAGGAACTCACCTTGTCGCGAATCTGCGCGTCTGGCGGCCGAATCGCTTTTGCCGTCTCCCCTGTGCCGGCACGTGCCGGCCTGACCCTCAAACCGAAGGCCACGTTCTCGAAGACGCTCAGGTGGTTGAACAGCGCGTAGTGCTGGAACACGAAGCCCACCCCCCGCTCGCGCACCGGGGTTTGGGTGACGTCCTGACCATTGAACAGGACCGCACCTTCGTCAGGCACCTCCAGCCCGGCGATCACGCGCAGCAGCGTGGTCTTGCCGCAGCCTGAGGGGCCCAGCAGGGCCACGAGTTCACCCGAGCCCACCTCCAGATCCAGGTGGTCGCAGGCGACGGTGGTACCGAAGCGCTTGTGCAGGCGGCGGATGTGGATGCTCATGGTGTGCTGGGCCGAAGCTTGGTCGAGGGAGCTTGCACTGACGTGTGGGGATTCATGTCCGCAGGCGGAGGGGGCTCAGCGCGCACCGGCAGGTCGGCATCGTCTGAGAAGGTGGTCCCTGCGGTACGCGCCGAGCGCACGCGCTGCTCCACCGCAAACTTCAGCGCCAAGGTCACCAGGGCGAGACCTGCAAGCAGCGAGGCAACCGCAAAGGCTGCGGCGAACTGGTATTCGTTGTAGGCGATCTCGATGTGCAACGGCATGGTGTTGGTCTGGCCGCGGATGTGCCCCGACACCACGCTCACCGCGCCGAACTCGCCCATGGCACGCGCGTTGCACAGGATCACCCCGTACAGAAGGGCCCACTTCACGTTGGGCATGGTCACTCGCCAGAAGGTCTGCCAGCCGCTGGCACCCAACACGAGCGCGGCCTCTTCCTGGTCGGTGCCCTGGGCCTGCATCAGCGGAATGAGTTCGCGCGCCACGAAGGGGAAGGTGACGAACACCGTGGCCAGCACGATGCCGGGCACCGCGAAGATGACCTTCAGGTCATGGTCGCGCAGCCACTCGCCAAACCAGCCTTGCAAGCCGAACACCAGCACGTAGATCAGACCGGCAATGACAGGACTGACGGAGAACGGCAGGTCGATCAAGGTGAGCAGCGTGCTCTTGCCCCGGAACTCGAACTTGGCCACGGCCCAGGCCGCAGCCACGCCAAACACCAGGTTCAGAGGGACGCTGATGGCCGCAGCCAGCAAGGTGAGCCGGATGGCCGACAGCGCATCAGGTTCGGTGATGGCAGCCAGGTAGACACCCCAGCCCTTCTTCAGCGCTTCCACAAACACCGTGGCCAGCGGGATGAAGAGGAACAGGGTCATGAACGCCAGCGTCAGGCCGATCAGCGCCCATTGCACCCAGCGGGGTTCGGTGGTGGCTCGCATCTCAGTACCCTCCCTGGCGACGACGGGCCCAGGCTTGCAGCAGGTTGATCAGCAGCAAGAGCGCAAAGGACACCACCAGCATCACCACCGCCAGCGCCGTGGCGCCGGCGTAGTCGTACTGCTCCAGCTTGGTGATGATGAGCAGCGGCGTGATCTCGCTGATCATGGGCATGTTGCCGGCGATGAAGATCACCGAGCCGTACTCCCCCAGCGCGCGTGCGAAAGCCAATGCAAACCCGGTCAACAGGGCGGGGGTCAGCAAGGGGAAGATCACCTTGGTGAAGGTCTGCCAACGGGTGGCACCCAGGGTGGCGGCGGCCTCTTCCAGTTCCCGGTGCAGCTCCTCAAGAACCGGCTGCAAGGTGCGCACCACGAAGGGCAGCCCGATGAAGACCAGCGCCACCCAGACACCCACCGGGGTGAAACTCACCTTGAAGGGCAGCCAACTGCCCAGCCAGCCGTTCTGGGCCCACAGCGCCGTCAGCGCAATGCCGGCCACCGCGGTGGGCAAGGCAAAGGGCAGATCCACCAGCGCGTCCACCAGCCGCTTGCCAGGGAACTCGTAGCGCACCAGCACCCAGGCCGTGATCAGGCCAAACACGGCATTCAGCAGCGCCGCCAAAAACGAGGCACCGAATGTGAGCCGATAAGAGGCCAGAACCCGAGGCGTGGTGGTGGCGTCCAGAAACTGCGCCCAGGTCAGCGTGAAGGTCTTCAGGAACGCCGCAGACAGCGGCACCAGCACGATGAGGCTCAGGTACAGCAGCGCAAACCCCAGGGCGAGGTCAAAGCCGGGAAGCACGCTGTGGCGCGTGAGCAGGCCGGCAAACAAGCCTGGCCGCCCGCGCGGACTGCTGACAGGTCTCACTCTCGAGGCTCCTGCACGCGGGAGGACTCGTCGCCCCACGCCGAAGCGCGGGTGCCCGCGGTCCCACCCAGCACCGCCACGGCCACGGGCAGCGCGACAAGGCCCAGCAAGCGCAGCAAGTCCAGGAGGATGCCCGTGTCCAAGGCTCTCACCTCTTGGTGTAAATCTGGTCGAACACCCCGCCGTCAACAAAGTGGGTCTTCTGAGCCTTCGACCAGCCGCCGAACACCTCGTCGATGGTGAAGAGGTTGACCTTCGGGAACTGCTTCTCGAACCGGGCCGCCACCTTGGGGTCGACCGGCCGGTAGTAGTTCTCGGCCGCGATCGTCTGGCCCTCCGGGGTGTACAGGTACTGCAGGTAGGCCTGAGCCACCTCGCGCGTGCCGCGGCGGTCCACGGTCCTGTCGACCACCGTCACCGGCGGCTCGGCCAGGATGCTCAGGCTGGGCACGACGATCTGGAACTTGTCCGGGCCCAGTTCCTTGGTGGCCAGGAAAGCTTCGTTCTCCCAGGAGAGGAAGACATCGCCGATCCCGCGCTCGGTGAAGGTGATCAGCGAGCCGCGCGCGCCGGTGTCCAGCACCGGGACGTTCTTCAGCAACGCCGCCACGAAGGCCTCGGCCTTCTTCGCATCACCACCGTTCTTCTTCAGCGCGTAGCCCCAGGCTGCCAGATAGTTCCAGCGGGCGCCGCCGCTGGTCTTGGGGTTGGGGGTGATGACCGACACACCGGGCTTGACGAGGTCATCCCAGTCCTTGATGCCCTTGGGGTTGCCCTTGCGTACCAGGAAGACGATGGTGCTCGTGTAGGGCGCACTGTTGTTCGGCAGCCGCTTCTGCCAATCAGCTGGCAGGAGCCGGCCCTTCTCGTGAAGTTCATCCACGTCGTAGGCCAGCGCCAGCGTCACGACGTCAGCCTCCAGGCCGTCGATGACCGAACGCGCCTGTCTGCCAGAGCCCCCGTGCGACTGCTTGATGGTGACATTGGCGCCGGTTCGGGCCTTCCAGTGGGCAGCAAAGGCCTTGTTGAAATCCCCATAGAACTCGCGCGTGGGGTCGTAGCTGACGTTCAGCAGCGTGACGTCCTTGGCCTGGGCCCAGGCGCCGACACTGGCGGCCATCAGAGCCATCGTGATCCAGCGGCGGGCCAGGGAGATCGATGCAAAGGGCTTGCGGTTCATGGCAACCAGGGTGGAAGAGTTCAGAGGCCGCCATGATTTCCGGAGACCGGCCTGTGGGGAACGAAGC
Source organism: Rubrivivax sp. (assembly GCA_044372085.1). GTDB lineage: Bacteria > Pseudomonadota > Gammaproteobacteria > Burkholderiales > Burkholderiaceae_C > Rubrivivax. Next base: position 15,553 of record JBILSM010000036.1, on the reverse strand, counting down.
AATGCGCTTATCGATATGCAGGCATCGCGCATGGCCTGCGCCGGCTACCATCCTGGCTACCAGACATCGACCGGGTTCGCCGCCTTGGTGAGCCCGCAAACCCACAGGAGACCCCCATGCAACTCATCGAATCCATCCTGGCCGACGCCGCGGCCATCGCCACCATCCGCCGCGACATCCACGCCCACCCCGAGCTGTGCTTCGAAGAAGTGCGCACCGCCGATGTGATCGCCAAGGCGCTGACGGACTGGGGCATTCCCATTCACCGCGGCCTGGGCAAGACTGGGGTGGTGGGCATCGTCAAGAACGGCACGTCCCACCGCGCCGTGGGCCTGCGCGCCGACATCGACGCCCTGCCCATGACCGAGCACAACCAGTTCGCCCACGCCAGCACGCACCCCGGAAAGATGCACGCCTGCGGGCACGACGGCCACACCGCCATGCTGCTGGCCGCAGCCCGCCATCTGGCGCGGCACCGCAACTTCGACGGCACGGTGTACCTGGTGTTCCAGCCCGCGGAAGAAGGCGGCGGCGGCGCGCGCGAGATGATGAAGGACGGCCTGTTCGAGCAGTTCCCGATGGAAGCCATCTTCGGCGCCCACAACTGGCCGGGCATGCCGGTGGGCCAGTTTGCGCTCAAGAGCGGCGGGATGCTGGCCTCGAGCAACGAGTTCCGCATCGTCATCCGCGGCAAGGGCTCGCACGCGGCTCTGCCCCACAACGGCATCGACCCCGTGCCCATTGCCTGCCAGATGGTGCAGGGCTTCCAGACCATCATCACGCGCAACCGCCGCCCGGTGGACCCGGGCGTGATCTCGGTGACCATGATCCACGCCGGCGAGGCCACCAACGTGGTGCCCGACTCCTGCGAACTGCAGGGCACGGTGCGCACCTTCACCTTCGAGCTGCTGGACCTGATCGAGCAGCGCATGAAGGAGGTGGCCGAGCACACCTGCGCGGCCTTCGGCGCGACCTGCGAGTTCAGCTTCACGCGCAACTACCCGCCCACCATCAACCACGTCAAGGAAACCGAGTTCGCCCGCCGGGTCCTGGGCTCGGTGGTGGGGGTGGACAACGTGGTGGAGTTCGAACCCACCATGGGCGCAGAGGACTTCAGCTTCTTCCTGCAGGCCAAGCCGGGCTGCTACTTCATGATCGGCAACGGCGACGGCGCCCACCGCGAAGGCGGCCACGGCCTGGGGCCGTGCATGCTGCACAACCCCAGCTACGACTTCAACGACGAGCTGATTCCCCTGGGCGCCACGGCCTGGGTGCGCCTGGCCGAGGAGTGGCTGGCTCAGCCGCAAGGCTGAGTCGCCCGGGCGCGGCCATGACCGACACCCGTGCCGCGGCACACTTCGCGCAGACCTACGCCCAGGCGCGCCAGCTGTTCCTGGACGCGGCCCGCGACGCGGGGCTGGCCGTGGCGTCTGACCTGCACCCCCTCAAGGGGCACGAGGGCGAAGACCTCGCACTGGACGTGGTGCGCGACGGCCCGGCGGACGCCGCGGCGCTGCTCCTCATCTCCAGCGCCTGCCACGGCGTGGAGGGCTTCTGCGGCTCGGGCGTGCAGGTGGCACTGCTGCGCAGCGAGCCCTGGCGCGCGCAGGTGCGCGCCAGCGGTGTGGCCGTGCTGTACCTGCACGGGCTGAACCCGCACGGCTTTTCCTGGTGGCGGCGCACCACCCACGAGAACGTGGACCTGAACCGTAACTTCGTGGACTTCTCGCAGCCCCTGGCGGCCAACCCCGACTACGACGAACTGGCGCAGGCCGTCGTGCCGGCAGACTGGCCGCCACCGGCCGCCGCACAGCAGGTGCTGGCCTATTACGCGGCCCGGCACGGCGAACGCGGCCTGCGCAGTGTCATCAGTCGCGGCCAGCATGGCCATCCGGATGGCCTGTTCTTTGCCGGCACGGCCCCTACCTGGAGCCACCTGAGACTGCGGGAGGCGCTGCGCCGGCACGGCCAGGGCTGCAGCCGGCTGGCCTGGATCGATCTGCACACCGGCCTGGGCCCCTGTGGCCACGGCGAGCCCATCTTCATCGGCCGCCACACCCCGGCCGCGCTGGAGCGCGCACGGCGCTGGTGGGGGCCGGAGGTCACCTCCACGCTGGAGGGCTCCTCGGTCTCAGGCGAGGTGAAGGGCACGCTGGCACAAGCGGCCTTTGACGAGTGCCCACAAGCGGAGTTCACCGGCATCGGGCTGGAATTCGGCACCCGGCCGCCGGGCGAGGTGATCGACGCGCTGCGCGCGGATCAGTGGATGCATCAGCACCCGCACAAGGCCGACGCCGCCACCCGCCAACGGATCCGCCAGCGCCTGCGCGACGTGTTCTACGTGGACACCGACGAGTGGAAAGCGGCGGTGCTGGCGCAGGGCGGGCAGCGGGCCCGACAGGCCGTGGCGGGGCTCGTCGCCCCGCCGCCGGCCGCCTGACTCAACCCCAGACTTCCTGTGCCGTCTCGATGACCAGCCGCAGCTTGCTGCGTTGGTCTTCCACGGCGATGTTGTTGCCATGCACGGTGCTGGAGAAACCGCACTGCGGGCTCAGACACAGCTGGTCCATGGGGGCGTACTGCGCCGCCTCGTCGATGCGGCGCTTGAGGGAATCCTTGCTCTCGAGCTGGCCGAACTTGGTGGTCACCAGGCCCAGCACGACGATCTTGCCCTTGGACAGGAAACGCAGCGGGCGGAAGTCGCCCGAGCGGTCGTCGTCGTACTCCAGGAAGAAGGCATCCAGGTTCATCTTGGACAGCAGCGCCTCGGCCACCGGCTCGTAGTTGCCGGCCGCGGCGTGCGTGCTCTTGAAGTTGCCACGGCACAGGTGCATGGCCAGCGTCATGCCCGCCGGCTTGCGCGCCACCACCTTGTTGATGAACTCGGCGTAGCGGTAGGGCAGCTCGTTCGGGTCGTCACCGCGCTGGCGGGCCGCCTCGCGCATCTTCTCGTCGCACAGATAGGCCAGGTTGGTGTCGTCCATCTGCACGTAGGTGCAGCCGGCATCGGCCAGGGATTTCAGCTCCGCCCCGTAGGCATCGGCCACGTCGTCGTAGAACACCGGGTCGAGCTCGGGGTAGGCCTGGCGGCTGATGCCGGCGCGCCCGCCGCGGAAGTGCAGCATGGTGGGCGAGGGAATCGTCACCTTGGGCAATAGAGCGGGACTGCCCGGCTTGCCGGACGCCCCCAAGACCTCCACCCGCGACTTCAGGTACTGGAAGTCGGCGAGCTGGATGTCCTTGACATGGCGCACCTTGTCGATCACGCGGATGGCGGGCGGGGCCAGCTCCTCGGTGCCGTCAGGCTTGCGGATGGTGACCGGGATGTCGGTCTTCACGCCGCCCAGCTGGTCCAGGAAGTCGATGTGGAAGTAGGTGCGGCGGAACTCCCCGTCGGTGATGGACTGCAAGCCCACATCAGCCTGGAAGCGCACGATCTCGTCGATGGCGCGGTCTTCCACCGCGCGCAGTTGCTCGGCGGTGATCTCGCCCTTGGCCTTTTGCTCGCGGGCCTGCAGCAGGTAGGCCGGGCGCAGGAAGCTGCCGACGTGGTCGGCGCGGAAAGGGGCGGCGGTGCGGGTGGTCATGGTGGGGGGCTCCAGCGGGACGCGACGGTGATCGTCAACAAGGTCAGAAGGGATATTGTCGCGGTGTGGTCTGCACCGTCACCCAGCGCAGCTCGGTGAACTCGTGCACGCCGGCGCGGCCGCCGAAGCGGCCGATGCCGCTGCCCTTGACGCCGCCAAAAGGCATCTGGGCCTCGTCATGCACGGTGGGGCCGTTGACGTGGCAGATGCCCGAATCGATGCGGCGCGCCACGTTCAGGGCGCGCGTCACGTCACGCCCGAACACGGCCGCCGACAGGCCGTATTCGTTGTCGTTGGCGCAGGCGATGGCTTCCTCGGTGTTGCGCACCCGCACGATGGCCTTGACCGGGCCGAAGGTCTCCTCGTGGTAGATGCGCATGGCAGGCGTCACGTGGTCCAGCAGCGTGGCCGGCATCAGCGTGCTGTCGGCCTTGCCGCCGCACACCAGCTTGGCGCCCTTGGCCAGCGCGTCGTCGATCAGCGCGTTGCAGTGCTCCACGGTGGACATGCCGATCACGCTGCCCAGCACCACGGGCTCGGGTTTGCGCGGGTCCCCCAGCGGCAGGGCCCGGGCCTTGGTGGCGAACTTCTTCACGAACTCGTCGGCCACCTTCTGGTCCACGATCAGGCGCTCGGTGCTCATGCAGATCTGGCCGCTGTTGGCGAAGCAGCCAAAAGCCGCGCCGTTGACGGCGTCGTCCAGGTCGGCGTCGTCCAGCACGAGCAGCGGCGCCTTGCCGCCCAGCTCCAGCACCGCGGGCTTGAGGTACTTGGCGCAGGTCATGGCAATCAGGCGGCCCACGCGCGTGGAGCCGGTGAAGTTCACGCGCCGCACCGCCGGGTGCGCCACGATGGCCTCCACCACCGCACCGGCATCGGCCGGGGCGTTGGTGATGTAGTTCACGACACCGGGCGGAAAGCCCGCCTCCTGCAGCGCCTCGATGATGAGCTGGTGCGTGCGCGGGCAGTTCTCGCTGCCCTTGAGGATGACGGTGTTGCCGCAGGCCAGCGGCGTGGCGATCGCGCGCACGCCCAGGATGACCGGTGCGTTCCACGGGGCGATGCCCAGCACCACGCCCGCGGGCTGGCGCACACCCATGGCCAGGCTGCCGGGCACGTCTGACGGAATGATCTCGCCGGCAATCTGCGTGGTCAGCGCTGCGGCCTCGCGCAGCATGCCCGCGGCCAGGAAGACATTGAAGCCGCCCCACATGCCGGTGGCGCCGGTCTCGGCCGATACCGCCTCGATGAACTGCGGGGTCTTGGCCTCAAGCTTGTCGGCAGCCTTGAGCAACAGCGCGCGGCGCTCGCTGGGGCCCGTCTGGCTCCAGGTCTTGAAGGCCTCGGCCGCGGCTTCCACCGCCATCACCGCATCGGCCGCGGACGCCGCCGGGGCGCGGGTGGCCACGGTCCCGTCCAGCGGGTTGCGGCGCTCGAAGGTGGCGTTCTTCTCGGCCGTGACCTTCAGGCCGTTGATCAGCATCGACATGTCGGACATGAGGGGCTCCTGGGAAGGGATTCGGGGTTCAGGACACGGGAGCAGCGGCGGAGCGCCCCCGGCGGGCCGCATCGGCGGCCGAAGTGGTGTCGTCGGCCTGCGCGCCGAGGTAGGCCTCGCGCACCACGGTGGAGCGCGCCAGCAGGCGTGCCGGGCCGCTGGCCACCAGAGTGCCGCGCTCCAGCACGTAGCCGCGGTCGGCCACGGCCAGGGCCTTCTTCACGTTCTGCTCCACCATCAGCACGGTGGTGCCAGCGTCCGCAATGCGCCGCGCCAGAGCCAGCAGTTCGTCCACCATGCGCGGGGCCAGGCCCAGCGAAGGTTCGTCCAGCATCAGCAGGCGCGGCGCGCTCATCATGGCGCGGGCCACGGCCACCATCTGCTGCTCGCCGCCGCTCATGGTGCCGGCCAGCTGCTGGGCGCGTTCGCGCAGCTTGGGAAAGTCTTGCAGGGCCTGCTGCAGCCGGCGCTCGCGCTCGGCCTTGGGTACCAGCCAGCCGCCGAGCTCCAGGTTTTCGGCCACCGTCATCTGCGGGAAGAGCTGCCGCCCCTCGGCCACCAAGGCCACGCCGGCGCGCACGATCTCGTGCGTCTTTTCCGGCAGCTCTTCGCCGTCCAGCAGCACCTCGCCCGCGCGCGGGATCAGGCCGGCCAGGGCGCGCAGCAGCGTGGTCTTGCCCGCGCCGTTGGGGCCGAGGATCACGGTCAGGCCCGGGCGGGCCTCGAAGCGCAGGCCGCGCAGCACCTGCACAGGCCCGTAGCCGGCGGCCAGGCCGTCCACCTTCAGGTGCGCGCGGCCGCTGCCGCCCAGCACGAAGCCTTCGGGGCGGTGCCACATCACGACGTGGCCTCCCCCACCATCTCGTCGCCCAGATAGGCCTCAATGACCTCCGGGTCGCGCACCACCTCGGCCGGTGTGGCGTCGGCGATCTTGCGGCCCTGGTGCAGCACGATCACGCGCTCCACATGCCGCAGCAGCGTGGTCACGGCATGCTCGATCCACACCACGGTCAGGTCCAGCTCGTCGCGCAGGCGGCGGATCAGCCGCGCCATGTCTTCCAGCTCGGCCTCGGTCAGGCCCGCGGCCACCTCGTCCAGCAGCAGCAGGCGGGGCCGCGTGGACAGCGCCATGCCGATCTCCAGCAGGCGCTGCTGGGAGGGCGTGAGCGAGCCGGCCGGCAGCGCCGCCTGCTCGCGCAGGCCGATCAGGCCCAGGATGCCCTCCACGTCGCGCAGCGCCCAGGGCACGCCCACCTCGTCGCCCCACAGCCACCACTTGCGCCGGCGTCGGCCGGCGAACTTCAGGCCGAAGCCGATGTTGGTGGCCACGCTCAGGTCACCGAACACGCGGGGCGTCTGGAAGGTGCGGGCCAGGCCACGCGCGGCAAAGCGGTGCGGACCGGCCCCGGTGAGGTCACGCCCATCGGCCACCAGGCGCCCGGCCGTGGGCCGCTGCACGCCCGTGAGCGCGTTGAAGAAGGTGGTCTTGCCCGCGCCGTTGGGGCCGATGATGCCCACCAACTCGCCCGCCCGAAAGCTGGCGCTCACGGAGTCCACCGCCACCAGACCACCAAAGCGCACGGTCACCTCGCGTGCCTCCAGCAGCAGAGGCTTGGCGGCCTCAGCCAAGGCGGCGCTCCCGGGCCAGGCGCTTGTCGCGCGCCTTGTCGCCGCTCCACTCGTAGCGGCGCTCGCGCCACCAGCTCTTCACGTCGTCGCGCCAGAGCTTCCAGGTGTCCCAGCGCAGCGAGGCCAGTCCGCCGGGCAGGTACAGCACCGACAGGATCAGCAGCAGGCCCAGCGTCATCATGTAGACCTGCGGGGCGGCCAGGCGCAGGGTCTCGGCCAGCAGGCTGAACACCACCGCGGCGATCAGCGGCCCCCACAGCGTGACCGCGCCGCCGATCAGCGCGATCAGCACCGTCTGGAAGCCGATGAAGGGGTTGAAGACGGTGTGCGGGTCGATGTAGGTCCAGCGCACCGACATAGCCGCGCCCACCGCGCCGGCCACCGCCGCCGTCATCGCAAAGCCGGCGATCTTCACCCAACGCGTGTTCACCCCCAGCGTCTGCGCGCGCTGCTCGTCGGCACCGATGCCCAGCAAGGCCAGGCCGAAGCGCGTGCGCCGGATGAGGATGGACAGCGCCACCGTGGCCGAGGCCAGCGCCAGCACCGTGATGTAGATGGTGTCGCGCTCAGGCACCACGGTCAGCACGCGGCCCACGGTGCCGGTGACCGACTTCTCGAAATAGGTGATGGCGTGGCGGATCAACTCCGTCATGCCGAAGGTGAGCACAGCAAAGTAGGTGCCGCGCAGGTGCAGCACCGCTGCGCCCATGACCACCGCCACCGCGGTGGCGATGAGCGCGCCCATGGCGATGGACTCCACCCAGCCGGTGCGTTCCAGCATCAGGGCACTGGTGTAGGCACCGATGCCGAAGAAGGCTGAAGTGGCCAACGACAGGTAGCGCGTGCTGCCGCAAAACAGGCCCCAGCTCGACGACAGCGCCACGTACATCAGGCAGGTGAGCGCCATGGACACCACGAACTCGCTGCCGAAGGCCGGCAAGGCCAGGGCCCAGCCGGTGAGGCCGAACCACACCAGCAGGTCACGCACGAGCACTTGGCGGTCGTTCATCGCACCGTCACCTTCACGCTTTGCGCGTCTTGCGCGTGAACAGGCCCTCGGGGCGCAGCAGCAGCACGGCAATGAACACCGTGTACGACAGCAGCGCCTTCAGCGAGGGGTTGGTGTAGTGCATGCCGATGGCCTCCACCACGCCCAGCAGCAGCCCGCCGGCCAGCGCGCCGCCCATGCTGCCGAAGCCGCCCAGCGTGATGACGATGAGCGCGGTGACGGTGTAGGGCTCGCCCATCGAGGGCGAGATGGTGTAGGCCATGGACAGCAGGCAGCCGGCCACGCCCGACAGCCCCAGGCCGATGCCGAACATCAGCGGGTGCAGGCGCCGCGTGTCGATGCCCACCAGCTGCGCGCCCACGGGCGACTGCATCAGCGCGCGCACGCCCTTGCCCAGCAGCGTCATGCGCATCAGCACGATCAGCGCGCCGCTGAACAGCAGCGCCAGGCCGAAGACCAGCAGCTTGTTGCCCGCAAACTGCGCCTGCCCCAGCTTCACCGGGTCGGTCAGGAAGTCGTAGCCCCGCAGGTCACCGCCCCACTGCCAGGACACGAAGTTCTGCACCAGGAACATCAGGCCGAAGGCCACCATCAGGCCGCGCGCCTCGAAGATGTCCAGGTTGGGCGATGTGGCCGTCAGCCGGCGAAAGCACAGGAAGTGGATGGCCAGCCCCAGCGCCATGAGCAGCGCAAACGACACCGGCACCATCAGCAGCGGCGACAGCCCCAGCGACGACTGCACCCACCAGGTCAGGAAGGCGCCGACCATCAGGAACTCGCCGTGCGCGATGTTCAGGATGCGCATCAGCCCGTACTGCAGGTTCAGGCCGAGCGCCACCAAGGCGTAGATGCCCCCGGTGATGAGGCCGGAGGTGATCAGCTCGATCCAGGCGGAGGCGGACATGGCGATGCACTCACCGGGCGGCACTTGGCGTGCGCCCGGACGTCAGGGCTGGGCGGTGATGTTTACTTCCAGGCCGGCTTGCTGGCGTTGAGCTTGGCCGTGGCGCGTGCCGTGGGCCACACCACCTCGAACTCGCCGTTCTGCCACTGGCCGATGGTGCCGGGCGTGCCCACGTTCTCGCTGCCCTGGAAGCGGATGTCGCCAATGATGGTCTTGTGCGTGGTGCCGGCCACGTAGTCGCGGATGGCCTTGCGGTCCAGGCCCACCTGCTTGACGGCGTTGGTCAGGATCTCCAGGCCGGCCCAGGCGGCGCCGCTGGCCCAGCGGTCCGGCTCCTTCTTCTGGCTGGCCACGTGGGCATCGAAGTAGGCCTTGGCGCCCGGGCTGGTCTTGGCGTTCCACGAGCCCATGCCCGTCACGCCCTCGGCGCCGGCGGGCGTCATCACATTGCGGTACAGCGGGAAGGCCGTGCCCACCGAGGCGTAGAACACCTTGGGGTTGAAGCCGATTTCCTTGGCCTGGCGGCTGGCCAAGATGGTGTCGGGCGGGTAGGTGAAGCCGACGAACGCGTCGGGGTTCTTGTCTTTGATGGAGCGCAGCACGGGCGAGAGGTCTTTCACGCCGCCGGGGTAGCTCTTGTCTTCCACCAGGTTGATGCCCGTGCCCTGCAGCGCCACCTTGAAGGCGGCGTAGTTCTCCAGGCCGAAGAGGTCGTCCACGTAGACGCAGGCCACGGTGCGGATGCCGTTGGCCTTGAACATGTCCACGATGGCCTCGCACATGGCCTTGGGCTGCTGAAGCAGCAGGAAGAAGTACGGCAGCTTCATCTCCACCAAGCGGCGGCTCAGCGCCGTGGGCGCAAGGAAGGGGTAGCCGAAGCGGTTGGCCAGCGGGGCCACGGCGAAGTTGGCGTTGCTGCCCCAGGGCGGCAGCACCAGGTCCACCTTGTCGCTGCCCATCAGCTTCTCGTAGGTGCGGACCACGGTCTCGGTGTCGCTGCGGTCGTCCGAGCTGATGAGCTCGATCTTGCGGCGCACGCCTTTCACGTCCAGGCCGCCAGCAGCGTTCTGCTGCTCGGCCCAGAGCAGGAAGTTGGGCTCCTGGCTCACCTGCGCGCCGCCCGTCCACGGCCCCGTGCGCGACATGGAATAGCCCACGCGCACCGGCGCGGCCTGGGCCATCAGGCCCGGTGCAAAGGACACGGCGCCAACAGCGGCGGCCGCGCCCTGGATGATCTGGCGGCGGGAAGGGGAGCGTGTGCTGCGTTGCATGGAAGTCTCCGGTCTGGGTCGGTTCTGCGAATGTGGCGTAGGCTGGCGTCACCACAACCAGGGTGATCGCCCTCCCGCCGAGGCCCGGAATGTGACACCAAGCCGATGTCCATCGCAGGCACTGGGAATCAACTCCGGGTTAACCCGGATCTACGGGCAACCAGCCCCCGTCCACCAACTCGCGTTCCGCCTGTGCCGCACCACTGAAATGCACCCCCTGCCAGCCATGCGCCTGAGCAGCGGCGATGTTGCCGGCGTGGTCGTCGATGAAGACGGTGGGCGCCCCGCGCAGCGAAAAGCGCTCGCTGGCGAGCTCGAAAATGGCCCGGTGAGGCTTCATCAGGCCCACGCGCGCCGAGAAGATGCCGTCGAGGAAGTCACCGATGAAGGCGTTCTGCCGCTCCAGATGCTCGGCATACGAGCGCGGCATGTTGGACAGGTAGTACAGGCGGTGGCCGGCGCCTTTCAGGCGCTGCAGCAGGGCCACGGTGTCGGCCAGCTGCCGGACAGTTGCGCCGTGCCCTGGCAGCCGACGGGCTGGACGCACGACCAGAACGTCATCCGGCTGCTCGACCTGATGGCGGGCGCGCCAAGACGACCAAGGTGCCCATCGAACCGTATGACGTGGGCCAGGCAGGCGAGCCCGCCGTGGTCGAAGGCGTGAAAGGCGAGTGGCGTGTCGACCCGGCGCAACTGGACCAGCCCTGGGCCGCGCGCACGGCCTTGCTGTCGCCCTTTGACCGGCTGATCCACGACCGCAAGCGGACGCTGGAACTCTTCGACTTCGACTGCAGCCTGGAGATGTACAAACCGGCTGCGCAGCGCCGCTGGGGCTACTACGCGCTGCCCATCCTTCATGCCGAGCGACTGGTCGGCAAGCTGGACGCCAGCGCCGACCGCGCGGCCGGTGTGCTGCGTGTGAACGCGATCCACCTGGACCAGCCCTTCACCAAGGCCATGTCGGCCGCCGTCGACAAAGAGACAGCGGCACTGGCGCGGTGGCTTCAACTGGACCTGGTGCGCGCAGCCTGACCTTGAAGCCCGGCTGGCCTGCCGTGCATCTTCCGCGCAGGTCAGTCGAGTTTGACGTTGGCTGTCTTCACGATCTTCGCCATCCGTTCGATCTCGCTCTTGAAGAAGCGGGCCGATGCGTCGGGCGCCAGCAGCATGAGCTGGTAGCCCTGGGCGATGAGCGCGTCGCGGCCTTCGCCCGATTCCAAGGTGCGGCGCCACACGCCGTGCAGGCGGTTCACTTCGGCGGCGGGCAGGCCGGCCGGGCCGGCCACGGCGATCCAGCCGCCCAGGTCGTAGTTGGGGTAGCCCTGCTCCGCGATGGTGGGCACCTCGGGCAGCACCGGCGTGCGCTGGGCCGAGCCCACCGCCAGGGCCTTGAGTGCGCCGCTCTTGATGTGCGGCTGCACGATGCTGGCCGCGGCAAACACCATGGGCACCTGGTTGCCGATCACGTCGGTCACCGCCTGGCCCATCGAGCGGTAGGGGATGTGGGTGACGAAGATGCCGGCCTCCATCTTCAGTGCCTCAAAGGCCAGCTGGATGATGGTGCCGTTGCCCGACGAGGCGTAGTTCAGTTGCCCCGGGCGGCTCTTGGCCAGGGCCACCATCTCTTTCAGGTTGCGTGGCGCAAACGAGGGGTGGGCCACCAGCACCAGCGGCGCCGAACCGATCACCATCACCGGGGTGATGTCCGCCAGCGAGTCGTAGGGCAGGGTCTTGTAGACGCTGGGGTTGACGACGTGGTTGTTGCTCAGCACCCCGAGCACCGTGCCGTCTTTGGGCGCGCGCACCAAGGCCTGGGTGCCGGGCAGGCCGCCGGCCCCCGGCATGTTTTCAATGACCACCGGCGCGCCCAGGTTGCGGGCCAGCGCGGTGCTGACCGCGCGGGTGGCGGCGTCCACCCCAGAGCCGGCACCCACCGGCAAGATCAGCCGCAGCGGCTTGGTGTCAGTGGACTGCGCGAACGCCAGGCTTGGCATCAGCCCTGCGCCCAGGCCCAGGCTGACGCGTTGCAGGGCTTGGCGGCGGCGGATGGTGCGGGTCATGCGGAACTCCTCTTTCAGAAGCTGGGTGTTGGGGTGGTGGGTGGCGCGGCCTGACGTCAGCGGGCCTGGCCTTGGGCCAGCAAGGCCTGTGCGGCGGCCTCGCTGTAGCCCAGCTCGGCCAGCAGCGCGGTGGTGTGCTCGCCCAGCGTGGGCGGGCTGCTGCGCACCGGCAGCCGCTGGCCGTCCAGAGACAGGGGCAGCAGCACGGTCTGCACCGCGTCGCCTTGGCGGGCTCCGTCCGGCACGTCATTGGGCACCCGGATGGACGCCAGCCCGCCCGAGGCCAGCAGGTGCGGGTCGTCCAGCAGATCCTCGGGCCTGCAGATGGGCGCAAAGGGCAAGCCCACGCGCTCGAACAGCGCGGCCAGCAGGGCTGCGCGGTGGTGCTTGAGCCGCTCACGCAGCGCCGGTATGAGCCAGGGCCGCTCGCGCACGCGGTCGTTGTTGGTTCTCAGGCGCGGGTCGGCCTTCAGGTCGGGCAGATCGAGGGCGTCGCAGAACACCGGCCACTGTCCGTCGCTCACGGCCGCCAGGAAGATCTGTTCGCCGTCGGCCACGGTGAAGACGTCGTACACCGGCCAGGCCGAGACCCGGTTGGGCATGGGCTCGGCCTTCTCGCCCGTCAGGCCGTACTGCAGCATGTGCTGCGCCACGAGCAGCACGTTGTTCTCGTACAGTGCGGCCTGCACTTCCTGCCCCTGGCCGGTGTGCGCCCGCTGCATCAGCGCGGCCATGGCGGCAATAGCGCCGAACATGCCGCCCATGATGTCGTTCACGCTGCTGCCCGCGCGCAAGGGGTCGCCCGGCCGCCCGGTCATGTAGGCCAGGCCGCCCATCATCTGCACCACCTCGTCGAGCGCGGTGCGGTGTTCGTAGGGCCCCGGCAGAAAACCCTTGAGCGCCACGTAAATGAGGCGCGGGTTCAGGGCCTTGAGCGTGCTGTAGCCCAGGCCCAGCTTGTCCATGGCGCCGGGCTTGAAGTTCTCGATCAGCACGTCGGCGGTGGCCAGCAGTTTGAGCGCCACCTCGCGGCCTTGCGCCGACTTGAGGTCGAGCGCGATGCTTTTCTTGTTGCGGTTGAACAGCGGGAAGAAGCCCGCCCCCGAGCCCAGCAACGTGCGGGTGTGCTCGCCATCGATGGGTTCGACCTTGATGCTCTCGGCCCCCAGGTCGGCCAGCACCAGGCCGCAGGTCGGGCCCATCACCATGTGGGTGAACTCGACCACGCGCACGCCGGCCAGCGGCAGGGCCTTGGGTGTCGCGGTGGAGGTGTTGTCGGCGGGGCTCATACGCTGGGGCCTTGCAGGGCCTTGGTCGGCATGAAGCCCTTGGGCACGCCCGCCTCGGGCGTCATGCCGTACAGCGGCTCACCGGGCAGGCCAGCGGCCAGCGGGGCGCGGGCGGCCATCAGCCGGTCGAGGTCGATCCCGGTGTGCAAGCCCATGGCCTCGAACATGAACACCAGGTCTTCGGTGACCACGTTGCCACTTGCCCCCGGCGCATAGGGGCAGCCGCCCAGCCCGGCCATCGATGCATCAAAGCTGCGCACGCCCACGTCATAGGCGGCCAGGCAGTTGGCCAGGCCCAGGCCCCGGGTGTTGTGCACGTGCGCGCCACCCACCTTGCCGGGCCGGCCCTCGTCGTCTGCGTTGCCCAGCTCGGCAAACAGGCGGCGGTACAGGCGCCGCACCTGCGCCGGGTTGGCCATGCCGGTGGTGTCGGCCACGCCCACCACGTCGGCGCCGGCCTGGGCCAGGGTGTGTGCGAGACGGATCACGTCGTCCTCGGGCACCGCGCCTTGCATGCTGCAACCAAAGGCCACCGAGATGCCCGCCTCGAGCTGCAAGGCGGGGGCCATCTCGTTGCGCCACGCGACGATGTGGCGGAACTCCTCCACCGCTTGCGCGATGGTCTTGCGCAGGTTGGCGTTGGAATGCGCCTCGCTGGCCGACAGCGGCACGCTCACCACCTGGGCCCCGGCGGCCGCCGCAGCCTGCACGCCTTTCAGGTTGGGGGCCAGGGCCTGCACCTTCAGGCCGGGCAGTGTCAGTGCGTGGGCCACGACCTCGGCCGCATCGGCCATCTGCGGCAGCAGCCGGGCGGGCACGAAGGAGGCCACCTCCATGTGGCGAAGGCCGGCGGCATGCAGCGCGTTGAGCCATGCTGTCTTGTCGGCCGTGGGCATGGTGCGTGACACGGCCTGCAGCCCGTCACGTGGACCGACTTCGCACAGGTGGATGGCCGCTTGCATTATTCTATCTATTGGAATATAGTTCCAGAAGACAGAATTCTAGAACAACGAAGCCGCCCGTCAAGCCTGAGCGCGCCCACCCCCACCTCCTGTCATCCGCCATGCCCCGCCTGCCCCAGACCCCGGCCCATCTGGACACCGCCCCCGGCGGGGTAGCTGCCGTGGACAAGGCGGCGGCGGTGCTGGCCGCGTTTACCGAAGGGGCGCCAGAGCACAGCCTGGCGGAGCTGGCACGCCGCACCGGCCTGTACAAGAGCGCGGTGTTGCGCCTAGCTGCTTCGCTGGAGCAGGCGCAGCTGCTCGAGCGTCTGGACGCAGGCGGGCGCGAGACGGTCTGGCGCATCGGCCTGGCGGCGGTGCGCCTGCACCGGGCCTATGCGCAAGCCCGGCCCGAGGCGGCGCGCATCCAGGACCTGCTGCGCCAACTGGTGGCGCAGACGGCTGAGAGTGCCGCCCTGCACGTGGTGCGTGGCAGCGGTGCCAATGCCCAGCGCCTGTGCCTGTACTTCGAGGACTCGACCCAGCCGGTGCGGCGCATGCTGCGGGTGGGTGACGTGCTGCCGCTCGACAAAGGCGCCAGCGGCCTGGTGCTGTGCGCCTTCACGCCGGCCCTGGCCGAAGCCGCCGCCCTGGGGCGGCGGGCTGCGTTGGCCCGCACCCGGCGCGAGGGCTTTGCAGCCGGCGCCGGCCTGTATGTGCCCGATGCGGCGGGTATCTCCGCCCCCGTGTTCCGCGGGTCAGACGGGGCGCTGTTCGGCGCGCTGACGCTGACCATGCCCAGCGTGCGCTACGACACGCGCTGGATCCCCGCGGTGCGGCGCGTTGCAGAGCAAATGTCTTTGGCGCTCGCGCCCTAGGGTGCGGTGGAGCTCAGCCTGCGAAGGCCAAGCTCTTCCTCATGCTTTTGCGCCCGGGTCCGCCGCTCTTCACGATGGTCAGGCCAAGTCAAACCGATCCAGGTTCATGACCTTGTTCCACGCCTGCACGAAGGCGCGCACAAAGGCCGGCCGTGCATCGGCGCTGGCATACACCTCGGCAATAGCCCGCAGCTGCGAGTTGGAGCCGAACACCAGGTCGACGCGCGACGCGGTCCACTTCAGCGCGCCCATGCTGCGGTCGCGCCCTTCGTAGCGGCCCGGGTCCTGCGGCGAAGGCTGCCATTGCGTGGCAATGTCCAGCAGGTGGACTAAGAACTTATCCGTAAATAGTAAACTATCGTCCCGAGCCGCATCTTGCGCGGCGTTCGGAGACGCCGATGGGCAAAGCGCGTGTTGAGTCGTGGGAGGTGTCGGATGAGTTTTGGGCCAGGGTAGAGCCGCTCATTCCTGCGAGAGTTGTGGCCTT
>JBILSM010000265.1:0-2540 GCA_044372085.1 Rubrivivax sp. | reverse complement strand
AAGAGCAGCATCAAGGCCGCGCGCTTCGTGCGTTTCTGTGACGCCTTCAACATCCCCGTCGTCACCTTCGTGGACGTGCCTGGCTTCATGCCCGGCACTTCTCAAGAGTACGGCGGCATCATCAAGCACGGTGCCAAGCTGCTGTACGCCTACGCCGAATGCACCGTGCCCAAGGTCACCGTCATCACGCGCAAGGCCTACGGCGGCGCCTACGACGTGATGAGCTCCAAGCACCTGCGCGGCGACGTCAACCTGGCCTGGCCCAATGCCGAGATCGCGGTGATGGGCGCCAAGGGCGCGGTGGAAATCATCTTCCGTGAAGACAAGGGCGACCCCGCCAAGCTCGCCGCCCGGGAGGCCGAGTACAAGGCCCGCTTCGCCAACCCCTTCGTGGCCGGTGCGCGCGGCTACATCGACGACGTCATCCAGCCGCACGAAACGCGCAAGCGCATCTGCCGCAGCCTCGCGATGCTGAAGGACAAGAAGCTGGAAAACCCGTGGCGCAAGCACGGGAACATTCCGCTTTGACGCTCCGCCTTACCTTGACATACCTTTGCCAGGAGCGCGCATGAACCTCGGTCTTCGCAAGCTCTTTGACCTGCGCCAGGACCAGGATGACCCTCAGTCCATCGACGAGAGCGTGCGCAACGGCGTTCGTTTTGCAGGCACCAACCTGTGGATTCTGATCTTCGCGATCCTCATCGCATCGGTGGGGCTGAATGTCAATTCCACGGCGGTGATCATCGGCGCGATGCTGATCTCGCCCCTGATGGGCCCGATCGTGGGCCTGGGCTACGCCGCGGCGGTGAACGACTTCGGCCTCATCCGTCAGAGCGCGCGCAACCTGGCCACGTTCACGGGGTTGAGCCTGCTGACCTCGATGCTGTATTTCACGCTGAGCCCGCTGAACGTGCCCGGCAGCGAACTCATGGCGCGCACCACGCCCAACCTGTGGGACGTGCTGATCGCTTCCTTCGGCGGGGCGGCGGGCATGGTGGCGCTCACGCGGCGCAGCTTCAGCAACGTGGTACCCGGCGTGGCCATTGCCACAGCGCTCATGCCGCCGCTGTGCACGGCGGGCTTTGGGCTGGCCAACGGCCGCCTGGACATGTTCGCCGGGGCGTTCTACCTGTTCCTGATCAATGGCGTGTTCATCGCTGCGGGCACCCTGGCCGTGTCCAAGGTGGTGCGCCTGCCGCAGGTGGCGGACGTGGACCCTGCCGTGCGCGCGCGGCATCGGGTCGTCATCACGGTCGGGCTGGTGGCCGTGCTGGTGCCCAGCGTGTGGCTGGGTGGGCGCTTCGTGCAGCAGGAGGTTTTTGCGGCGGGAGCGCAGGCGCTGGTGCGCCAGCTCGAAGCCGAGCCGCTCCATGCCGTGGTGAGCCATTCGCTGGACCGCGCGAAGCGCCAGATCGTGGTCACGGTGGTGGGGGCCGAGGCGGAGCAGCAGATCCGACAGCAGACGCCGGTGCTGCTGTCCCGCCACGGCCTGAAGGATGCCGAACTCATCGTCCGGCGTGCTGGCGGCGACGCCGTGGATCTGGGCCAGCTGCGTGAACAATTGCAAGCCGATGTGCGCCGCGATGTCACGCAGTTGACGAGCGATCGACTGGTGCGAAGCGAAGCCGCGCGCGACGCCTTGCAGCTGCGCCTGAACGAGTTGACGTTCAAGGAGCAGCAGGCCCAGGCCCTGGCGCCGGCCCTGCTGGCCGAACTGCGCGCCCAGCAGCCCGACATCCGAGCCGCCACGCTGGCGCAGGGGCGGCGCATCACGGCGGCCGCGCAACCCGCTTCGGGCACCGTGGCGCCAAGTGAGCCGGTTACCGTGGTGATCGTCGAATCGTCGCGTCCGCTGAAGCCAGCGGACCGCCAACGACTGGCCGCCTGGCTGACGCTGCGCCTGGGCAGCGGCCCGGTGGACTTGATCGACCGCGTGAAGAACGAGCCTGCGGCGCGGCGCCCGCAGTGAGAACCTGGAGTGAAGATGTTCAAGAAGATCCTGATTGCCAACAGAGGCGAGATCGCGTGCCGGGTCATCAAGACCGCCCGCAAGATGGGCATCGCCACCGTGGCGGTGTATTCCGAAGCCGACAAGGACGCGCGGCACGTGGAGCTGGCTGACGAGGCCGTGCTGCTGGGCCCCGCGCCCAGCCGCGAGAGCTACTTGGCGGCCGACAAGATCATTGCTGCCTGCAAGGCCACCGGCGCGCAGGCCGTGCACCCCGGCTACGGCTTCTTGTCGGAGAACGAAGACTTCGCGCGCCGCGTGGAAGAAGAAGGCATCGTCTTCATCGGCCCCAAGCACTACAGCATCGCGGCCATGGGCGACAAGATCGCCTCGAAGAAGCTGGCCAACGAGGCGAAGGTCAGCACCATCCCCGGTTGGAACGACGCCATCGAGTCGCCTGAGCGCGCGGTGGAGATCGCGCGCGGCATTGGCTACCCGGTGATGATCAAGGCCAGCGCCGGTGGCGGTGGCAAGGGCCTGCGCGTGGCCTTCAACGACAAGGAGGCCTTCGAGGGTTTCTCGTCGTGCCGCA
>JBILSM010000264.1:0-2578 GCA_044372085.1 Rubrivivax sp. | reverse complement strand
GCCGGTGATCGCCGTGCACGCACGCACCCGGATCCACTGGATGCTGGGCCGCCCGGTGTCCCAGGTGAAGATGCCGGCGCTGCTGAACACGCACTTTGCCGCGAACGGCGACGAGCAGGTGCTGGTACCGATGGAGGTGGTCCCCGGGCAGCTCGACGCCGCCGTCGCGCTGTACGCCGCGGCGTCCAACGTGCACGGCCTCTTGTGCACGTCGCCCCACAAGGCCGCGCTCTCCCGGCACCTGCATGCGTGCAGCGACCGGTCGGCGCTGCTGGGCATGGTCAACGTCGTGCGTAAGGAGGGCGGCCGGCTGGTCGGCGACATCCTGGACGGCGACGGCGTGGTCGGTGCACTCGGAGCCCGGGGCGTGCCGGTCGCCGACACCGAGGTGGCGATCGTCGGTTGCGGAGGCCTGGGCAGCGCCGCTGCCTACGCGCTGCTCGTGGCCGGGGCACGATGCCTCCATCTCGTCGACACCGATGGAAGACGCGCCGAAGCGCTGGCCGCCGCGCTGGGTCAGCGCTTCGGACGCGGCCGGACGTTGCATGCGCGGCAGGCGCCTGCCGATGTCGGGATCGTGATCAACGCCTCCCCGGTTGGCATGAACGGCGGCGACATCTCGCCGATGCCACTCCCGCCCGAGCCGTGCTGGCTGGCCGTGGTCGATGCGGCTGGATCGGCTTGCGCGCCGCTGCAGGTCTTTGCCCGCCGGCATGGCATCACGCTGGTGGATGGTGACGAGATCGCCCGCGCGCAGATGCCGCTGCTGCTGGATTTCTGGACTTTCGACAAGCCCGAGGATGCAAGCTCATGAAGCCCACCGGACCATCATCTTCCCCCGACCTGCGCCGCCGCCTGATGGCGAGCGTGGCCGCCTCGCTCGCGGTGCCGCCGCTGGCTGCGCTGATGCCCGCGACCGCCTTGGCCTCGGCGTGGCCAACGAGGCCGCTTCGGGTTGTCGTCGGATTCACCGCCGGCAGCTCCCCGGACATGCTGGCGCGCACGCTGGCCGAACCGCTGGCCAGATCGCTCGGGCAGGCTGTCGTGGTGGAGAACCGCCCCGGCGCGGGGGGCAATCTCGGCGCCGAGTTCGTCGCCAGGGCCGCCGATGGCCATACCCTCGGCCTGTTGTCCAACGGGCCGCTCACCAGCGCCCCATTCCTGTTTCCAGGGCTTTCGTTCGGATCCTCGAGCTTCCGGCCCGTCAGCCTCGTCGCGACTGCGCCGCTGGCCATCGTGGCCGGCCTTGCGTTCGGCGCGGAGCGCCCGCAGCAGTTCTTCGACGCGCTGAAGGCCAAGGGCGAGCGGTGCAACTACGGTTCGGTGGGCATCGGCTCGGCGGGTCACCTGGGCATGGAACTGCTGCAGTCGAAGCTGCGGTTCACCGCCACCCATGTGCCGTTCCAGGGGGCACCGCAGGTGGTGACCGCGCTGCTTGCCGGTGATGTCGATGTCGCCATGCTGCCGCTCGGGCCTTCGATGCCCCTCGTCCGCTCGGGCCGGCTTCGCGGCGTGGCAGTCACCACGAGCGGGCGCTCCGCCCTCGCCCCCGAGCTGCCGCCGCTGTCCGGGCCCCCGACCGGCGACCTCGACATCGAGGTCTGGAACGGCATGTTCCTGCCCGCCTCCTCGCCGCCTGCACACGCTGAGAGCTTGTCGACCTCGCTGCGCGAGATCCTGCAGTCTCCCGAGGTGCGGCAGCGTCTGTTCGCACAAGGCTGGCGCGCGGTCGGGACGGCGCCGGAAGTGCTGCGCCAGCGCATCCGCGACGACTCGGCCCTCTACGGAAGCATGATCAAGGCGCGAGGCATCCGGGCCGGGTAGTTCCGCGGCTCCGAGCACGAGGCGCCGGGCGATCTGCTGCACATCGACACCAAGAAGCTGAGGCGCATCGTGCGGCCCGGCCACCGCGTCCCCGGCAATGGGCGCAACGGGGTGGATGGCGCCGGATGGAAGACCCTGTTCGTGGCCATCGACGACCATGCTCGCATCGCCTTCACATCCACGCACCCGGACGAAAAGGCGCCGCGGGCGCTGCAGTTCCTGACGCGGCCTACCCGTGCAGCTGCGACTCTTGCCTCACACCGACGGCGCCGCGCCCTTGACCTTCAGGCGCCACGCATGCAGCAGCGGCTCGGTGTAGCCACTGGGTTGCGCCAGGCCCTTGAAGACCAGGTCGCTGGCGGCCTGGAAGGCGGCGCAGGCCTTGAGGCGGCCGGACATGGGCTGGTAGGCCTTGTCGCTGGCGTTCTGCTTGTCCACCACCTTGGCCATGCGCTTGAGGGTGTCCTTGACCTGCTGCTTGGTCACCACACCGTGGTGCAGCCAGTTGGCCATGTGCTGGCTGGAAATGCGCAGCGTGGCGCGGTCTTCCATCAGGCCCACGTTGTGGATGTCGGGCACCTTGGAGCAGCCCACGCCCTGGTCGATCCAGCGCACCACATAACCCAGGATGCCCTGGGCGTTGTTGTCCAGTTCCTGCTGCTTCTCGGCCTCGCTCCACTTGGGCTTCTTCACCACGGGGACGGTCAGCAGCGCGTCCAGCAAGGCGCCGCGCTCGGCTTCCAGGTCCACCTTC
>JBILSM010000124.1:0-8592 GCA_044372085.1 Rubrivivax sp. | reverse complement strand
CCCTCCAGCACCGGCGCGGCCAAGGCCGTGGGCGTGGTGATCCCCGAGCTGAACAAGAAGCTCACGGGCATGGCCTTCCGCGTGCCCACCAGCGATGTGTCGGTGGTGGACCTGACGGTGGAACTGGTCAAGGAAGCCTCTTACGAGGACATCTGCAAGGCCATGAAGGCGGCTTCCGAAGGCGCCATGAAGGGCGTGCTGGGCTACACCGAAGACAAGGTGGTGGCTACCGACTTCCGTGGAGAGGTCTGCACCAGCGTGTTTGACGCTGAAGCCGGCATCGCCCTGGACAAGACCTTCGTCAAGGTGGTGGCCTGGTATGACAACGAGTGGGGCTACTCCAACAAGGTGCTGGAGATGGCGCGCGTCATCGCGGCCTGATCCGTACAAAAAGCCACGCGCGTTCACCGGCGGATACACGCCCGCCCCAGGCGGTCGCCTAGACTTCAGGGATGAAGATCCTTGCTGCGCTGCTTGCCGCCTGCGTTGCGGTGCTCGGCACGTCACTGCCGGCGTTAGCCAACCCTTCCGATGCCGCTGGCGCCCCCACGGCCCGCGTCATCGTGGGGTACCGCGATGGGGCGGCGCTGGCCAACGCCCACCCCTGGCGCAAGGGCGCCCCGGCCAAAGATGTGCGCGCCACGTCTCAACGCCGTGCCGATGCCCTGGCGCGCAGAGCCGGATTCGCGCTCACCACAGGCCGTGTCATCGGGCATCGTGCCCAGGTGGTGATGGCGCGCGGTGTGGACTCGGCCTCCCTGGCGCGCCGCCTGGCGGCACACCCCGACGTGGCTTACGCCGTGGTGGACCAGCGCCGGTACACCACGGCGGCGCCTACCGATCCACTCTTCAGCGCCGGCCCGGCCGTGAATCTGCAGACGCAGACCGGTGGCCCCGTGGTGGGCCAGTGGTACCTGCGCGAGCCCACCGACCTGTTCCGCTCTGCCACCAACGCCCAGGCCGCCTGGGCCCGCTCCACAGGCAGCGGGGTGGTGGTGGCTGTTCTGGACACGGGTGTGCTGGCCAACCACGTGGACCTGGCTGGGCAGTTGCTGTCCGGCTACGACTTCGTGCAGGACGCCAGCTACTCGAACGACGGCGATGGACGGGACGGCGACGCGTCCGACCCGGGCGACTGGATCACTGCGGCCGAGGACGCCAGTGGCCCGTACAGAAACTGTGGGCAGCAGGACAGTTCCTGGCATGGCACCCATGTGGCCGGCATCGTCGCTGCAGCGACGAACAATGGCATCGGGATGGCTGGATTGGCCCACGGTGCCAAGGTGCTGCCCGTGCGCGTCCTCGGCAAGTGCGGTGGCTTTGACTCCGACATCATGGCCGGCATGCTGTGGGCAGCGGGCATTGACTCGGCGGGCCTGCCCGGCAACACCACGCCGGCCAAGGTACTCAACCTGAGTCTTGGCGGAGGGGGCACATGTAACGAGCTCTACCAACGCACGATTGCTGATGTGACGGATCGGGGCGCGGTGGTGGTGGTTGCTGCCGGAAACAGCACGGGCCGAGGTGTGAGTGCCCCAGCCAACTGTCCTGGCGTCATTGCTGTCGCGGGCCTGCGCCACGCCGGCAGCAAGGTAGGCTTTTCGGACCTTGGGCCAGAGATCGCCATCGCCGCGCCCGGTGGTAACTGCGTGAACATCCAGGCTGGCCAGCCTTGCCTCTACCCGATCCTCACCACTTCCAACAGCGGCCTGCGCGGCCCGGCGGCCGGCGGATCCAAGTACACGGACAGCTTTGACATCTCGGTGGGAACCAGTTTTGCCACGCCCATGGTTGCTGCCACTGCTGCGCTGATCCTGTCTGCCAGGCCCGACCTGTTGCCGGCGCAGGTGAAGGCCGCTCTGCAGTCTGGTGCGAGGCCTTTCCCTACCAGCGGGGCCGATAACGGTGCCAACGACCTGACCCCTGTGGGACTGTGCCAACCTCCCTCAACTCAGGAGCAGTTGCAGTGCTATTGCACCACTGGCCTGTGCGGCGCCGGCATGCTGGATGCCGACCGGGCGCTGGCGGCTGCTGAGGCTTTGCCCCGCACCGCCCCGCCTGTCACCCCTTCCGCGCCCGACAGCGGCGGTGGCGGCGGCGCCTTGTCCTGGCCGTGGCTGCTGGCCCTGCTCATGGCCACGGCGGCGCTGTCAGCGCGGCCGCGCCGGCGTCCCGCGGGCCGCGGCTGAATCTGTCGGCAGCGCGCCTGCGTTCGAACCCGGCAAGGTCTGTACCACGCCCGAGGCGGACGCGCCCGTGGCCACCCCGGCTGCAGCGGATGCCGCGGCTTCAGCCGCAGCGATCTGCGCCAGCGCAGCCGACGCCGCCTTCGGCGACAGCACCACGATGGACTCGGGCCGTACCTGCTGCCGCAGGCGTTCAGGTTCGCGCTGCGCGGCCCCCGGGGGCGGAAGCACCCCGCCCAAGCCGCCCTGCGTCCAGATGTAGAAGCCCAGATTGGCCACGATCAGCACCACGGCCAGCCAACGGATCATGCGCATGCGGCAGCTCCGTGCCTCAGGCGGATGCTGACCTCGCCGCCCACCACGCTGCGCACGGTGCCGTCAGGCGCCTGCACCTGCAAGGCGCCCGCATCGTCCACCCCTTGCGCCATGCCCTCGGGTAGGTCTTGCAGCGTGGTGGAGACCGCCTGCCCGCGCAGCAGGTCACGCCGGGCGAACGCGTGCGCCACACCGGCGAAGCCCGAGTGCTCGAACTGGCGCACCGCCCGCAGCAGTGGCAGCGCCACGCGGGCCAGGGCTTGCGCCGCCTGGGCCTGCGGCTCGATCTCCTGAAGCCAGGCCACGCCGCTGGAGGCCTTCTCCACGGCCGCTGCCGACTGCGGGCCGATGTTCAGGCCCACGCCAATGACGCAGATACGTGGCGGGGAGCGTGGCCCCTGCAGGGGTCGGTCGCCCTCCAGAGGCGCTGAAGGCACCTGCGCACCGGCCTCCACGGCCTGCGGGTTGACTTCCCAGGCGGTGGCGGTCTCGATCAACACGCCGCCCAGCTTGCGCCCGCTGCCTGCGGCCTGTGCATCGCGCAGCCACAGGTCGTTCGGCCACTTCAGCAGGATGCGCGGCGCAGCGTCTTCAGAGCCCGAAGACGGGCCGCGGGCTGGGTCCAGCGCGTCTGCCAGCGCCACGCCCACGGCCAATGACAAGCCGGACCAGTCCTGCGGCGCCAGGCTCAGGCCCAGGGAGAAGGTCAGCGATGACCCGGGCTGGGCGTGCCAGGCGCGGCCCTGCCGGCCCCGGCCCTGGGTCTGTTCCTGCGCCACGAGCAGGCAGCTGGTCCAGGTGGGGCGCTGGTCGCCGCCTGCACTGGCGGGCGCAGGTACAGACGCAGGTACAGACGCAGACACCGAAGCAGGCACCGAAGCAGGCACCGACGAGGCGGCCCGAGCTGCGGCGACCCGCTCCAGCAGCGCCGTGTTCGTGGACGCGAGGGACTCCACCACCTCCAGCGTCAAGCCCGGCTCCACCCTCTGCAGGTCTTGCTGCAGGGCCTGCAGACCCCAGCTTTCACGCAGCTCGTCGGTCATGCGAAGCGTCCGGCGGTGGTGCGCTCAGCCCGGGCGAGGGTCACCGCTTGGGCGAGAGCATGGTGCGCCGGCAGTTCGGGCTGCCGCAGCGGCACTCGTACTCCTTCTTCAGCTTGGGCGTGTAGCGCTCGTCGATGACCAGGCCGTAGTCGTAGAACAACTCCTCGCCCGGCATCAGGTCACGCAGCGCCTTGATGAAGATGCGGCCGTCCACCTCGTCGGCCTTGCAGTTGGGGTCGCAGGCATGGTTGATCCAGCGCGAGGCATTGCCGCCGTACTTGGCGTCGATGACATGCTGCTCGTCGATGTGGAAATAGAAGGTGTGGTGCGGGTCGCGGGGGTCGTGCGGGTGCCGGCGCAAGGCCTCTTTCCAGCTGATGACCTCGCCGGTGTATTCGATCAGGGTCTCGCCTTCCGGGATGGGCCGCAGCGCGTAGACCCCCCTGCCATGCACGCCGCTGCGGCGCACCTGGATTCTTCGGCCCTTCAGGCCATCGGCTTGCGTGGTCTTCGGCATTCGTTACATTGAACTCATGGGTGCGCGCGCATGCATGTACGTGGGCGCGCGTGAGGAACACGGATTGTAGGGACCGGGGTCTGGGTGCGCTGCGCCTGGGTCGATCGCCCCAAGAAGGAACGATGAGCAAGGCCATCATCATTGCGGAGAAGCCCAGCGTCGCGCAGGACATCGTGCGCGCGCTGACGCCTGTGGCGGGCAAGTTCGAGAAGCACGCCGAGCATTTCGAGAACGAGCGCTATGTGGTCACCTCGGCCGTGGGCCACTTGGTGGAGATCAAGGCGCCCGAGGAGTTCGACGTCAAGCGCGGCAAGTGGAGCTTCGCCCACCTGCCCGTGGTGCCGCCGCACTTCGACCTGGCGCCCATCGACAAGGCCAAGACCCGGCTGAACGCGGTGGTGAAGCTGTGCAAGCGCAAGGATGTCACCGAGATGATCAACGCCTGCGACGCGGGGCGCGAGGGCGAGCTGATCTTCCGCCTCATCGAGCAGTACGCGGCAGGCGCCAAGGGCACGCTGAACAAGCCGGTCAAGCGGCTGTGGCTGCAAAGCATGACGCCGCAGGCCATCCGCGACGGTTTTGCCAAGCTGCGCAGCGACGAGCAGATGCGCGGTCTGGCCGACGCTGCGCGCAGCCGCTCCGAGGCCGATTGGCTGGTGGGCATCAACGGCACGCGGGCCTTCACGGCCTTCAACTCCCGCGACGGCGGCTTCTTCCTCACCACTGTGGGCCGGGTGCAGACGCCCACGCTGTCCATCGTGGTGGAGCGCGAGGAAAAGATCCGCAAGCACGTGGCGCGCGACTACTGGGAGGTGCGTGCCACCTTCGACGCGCAGGCCGGCACCTACGAAGGCAAGTGGTTCGATCCGAAGTGGAAGAAGAACCCTGACGATCCCGAGGCCCGGTCCGACCGGCTGTGGACCGCCGCCGACGCCCAGGCCATCGCGAAGGCCTGCCAGGGCGAGCCCGCCAGCGTGAGCGAGGAGTCCAAGCCCACCACGCAGGCCAGCCCGCTGCTGTACGACCTGACCACCCTGCAGCGCGAGGCCAACTCGCGCTTCGGCTTTTCGGCCAAGACCACGCTCTCGCTGGCCCAGGCGCTGTACGAGAAGCACAAGGTGCTGACCTACCCGCGGACCGATTCGCGCGCGCTGCCCGAGGACTACATGGCCACCGTGCGCAACACCTTCGAGATGCTGGCCGACAGCCCGCTGCCCGGGCCGCTGCGTGACCTTTCGATGCACGCCCGCAAGGCGCTGAACGACGGCTACGTCAAGCCCAGCAAGCGCATCTTCGACAACGCCAAGGTGTCGGACCACTTCGCCATCATTCCGACGTTGGAGGCGCCCAAGTCGCTCACCGAGATCGAGGCCAAGCTCTACGACCTGGTGGTCAAGCGCTTCCTCGCCGTGTTCTACCCCTCGGCGGAGTTCATGGTGACGACCCGCATCTCCACGGTCAAGGCGGCCGGGGCGGAGCACCGTTTCCAGACCAACGGCAAGGTGCTGGTGAACCCGGGCTGGCTGGCGGTGTACGGCAAGGAGGCGCAGGATGAGGACGCCAACCTGGTGGCCGTGCAGCCCGGCGAGGTGGTGCGCACCGAGAGCCTGGACGTCAAGGCCTTGCAGACCCGCCCTCCCGCGCGCTACACCGAGGCCACGCTGCTGTCGGCCATGGAAGGCGCGGGCAAGCTGATCGAGGACGAGGAGTTGCGCGAGGCCATGGCCGAGAAGGGCCTGGGCACCCCGGCCACCCGCGCGGCCATCATCGAAGGGCTGATCGCCGAAAAGTACATGCTGCGCGATGGCCGCGACATGGTGCCCACCGCCAAGGCCTTCCAGCTCATGACGCTGCTGCGCGGCCTGGGCGTGGAAGACCTCACCAAGCCTGAGCTCACCGGCAACTGGGAGCACCAGCTCGCCGAGATGGAGCACGGCCGCCTGAAGCGCGACGCCTTCATGGCCGAGATCGCCAAGATGGCCGAGCGCATCGTGAAGAAGGCCAAGGAGTACGACCGCGACACCATCCCGGGTGACTACGCCACGCTGAAGACGCCTTGCCCCAACTGTGGCGGCGTGGTCAAGGAGAACTACCGCCGCTTCACCTGCACCGGGTCCGCGGGCGGCGAGGGCGAGGGCTGCGGTTTTTCCATCACCAAGATCCCGGCCGGCCGGGCCTTCGAGACGGCCGAGGCCGACGCCTTCCTGCGGGATCGTCAGATCGGCCCGCTGGAGGGCTTCCGCTCCAAGGCGGGATGGCCCTTCACGGCCGAGATGAAACTGGTGCACGACCCCGAGATTTCCAACTGGAAGCTCGAGTTCGACTTTGGCGACGATGCCAAGCAGGCCGAGGGCGACGGCGAGCCCGTGGACTTCTCGGCCCAGGCCTCCCTGGGCGCCTGCCCCAAGTGCCAGGGCCGGGTCTACGACCACGGCAGCTCCTATGTCTGCGAGCACAGCGTGGGGGCGCACGTCACCTGCGACTTCAAGAGCGGCAAGATCATCCTTCAGCAGCCCGTGCCGCCCGAGGAGATGACACGCCTGCTGGCCACGGGCAAGACGGCCTTGCTGGAGAACTTCGTCTCCAACAAGACGCGGCGCAAGTTCAAGGCCTTCCTCGCCTACGACCGCAAAGAAGGCAAGGTGGTCTTCGAATTCGAGCCCCGAGCCGCCAAGTTCCCGCCCAAGGCGGCGGCGAAGAAGGCGCCCGCCAAGAAGACGGCTGGCTGACCATGGTGGTGGTGGCCACAGGGGCCTCTGCGGCCTTTTCGGCCGCTGACGGCGCGGCCTGGCTGCAGCACCAGGTTCAAGCCCTTCGGTTCTGCGCATGACCCAGGCCCTGTTCTTCAAGCTGCTTGCGATCTTCGCCACCGTGGCGGTGGGGTGGGTGGCGGCACGCCTGGGGTGGATGGGCGGTGCGGGGCCAGGTGCCGGGCTGGATGAGCCGCCCAGCGCCCGCTCCTCGGCCCCCTACTCGCTGGCCGTCGCCAACCGGGTGCTGTCCGACATCGCGTTCACGGTCTTCGTGCCGGCGCTGCTGTTCCGCACCATGGCCCGCATGGACTTTGCCACCATGCCCTGGGCTACCCTGGTGGCCTATTTCGCGCCCGTGCTGGTGTACCTGCTGCTGTTCATGGCCTGGCAACGCCGTTTCCGCGCCGCCGGCCGGTCAGGCGCGGCCATGGCCACGATGGGGGTGGCGGCCACCTATGGAAACTCGGTGCAGATGGGCATTCCCATGGCCTCGGCCCTGTTCGGGGAAGCGGGGCTGGGCCTGCATCTGGCGCTGGTGAGTCTGCACGGGCTGGTGGTGCTGACGCTGTTGACGGCCCTGGCCGAAGTGGGCGTTGCACGCACCGGCGGGGCATCTTCGCTGGGGGCCACTGTCAAGGCGGCTGCACGCGGGGCGGTACTGCACCCGGTGACGCTGCCCATCCTGCTGGGCCTGGTCTGGAACGTCACCGGCCTGGGGCTGCATTCGGTGGTCGACGCCCTGTTGTCCTTGCTGGCCACCGCCGTGGCGCCGGTGTGCCTGTTTCTCATCGGCTCCAGCCTGGCGCAGTACGGGCTGCGTGGGCGGGTCAAGGGCGCGCTGGGCATCAGCCTGCTCAAGCTGCTGGTGCTGCCCACGGTGGTGCTGCTGTGCGCCCACTTCGTCTTTGGCCTGGTCGGCCTGCCGCTGGCCGTGCTGGTGATGATGGCCGCGGCGCCGGTGGGCAGCAACGCGCTGATCTTCGCCCAACGCTACCGCACCCAGGAGGCCGAAGCCACGGCGGCCATCGTGCTGTCCACCGTGGCCTTTGTCTTCACATCCTCGATGTGGGTGGCGGTGCTGGCGCTGCTGGGGTGGTGAACCACGGGTGATGCGCTGGTGATGCCCGGTCCGCCCGCATCGGCGCACATGGGCCGACAATCCCGGGCATGAACGCGATCGACATCCCCGCCTACATGGCGCACCTGGGCGTGCAGGCCCGCGCCGCCTCCACCGCGATGGCTGCGGCCTCCACCGCGGCCAAGGACCACGCCCTGCGGGCCCTGGCCCGGCGCCTGCGCGAGGCCGTGCCCGAGTTGCAACGCGACAACACGCAGGACCTGGACGCCGCCCGCGCCGCCGGCCTGGCCGAGCCGATGGTGGACCGCCTCAAGCTCACCCCGGGCGTGATCGACACCGTGGCCCAGGGCTGCGAGCAACTGGCCGCGATGCCCGACCCTGTGGGTGAAATCACCGAGGTCAAGCGCCGCCCCAGCGGCATCAGCGTGGGGCGCATGCGCGTGCCGCTGGGTGTGTTCGGCATGATTTACGAGAGCCGGCCCAACGTCACCATCGAGGCGGCCTCGCTGGCGATCAAGAGCGGCAACGCCTGCATCCTGCGCGGCGGCTCCGAGGCCCTGCGTTCCAACCTGGCGTTGTGGCGCTGCGTGCAGGCCGCGCTGGCCGAAGCCGGCCTGCCGCCCGCGGCCGTGCAGCTCGTGGAGACCACCGACCGCGCCGCCGTGGGCCGCCTGATCGCCATGCCGGAATCGGTGGACGT
>JBILSM010000263.1:0-2598 GCA_044372085.1 Rubrivivax sp. | reverse complement strand
GCCAGTGTCAGCAAGGCCACCAGGAGCATCCACAACACTACCGAGCGCCACACGAGACCCACCATGCTCTGCAGATGTCCAGCCTGTGGCGGCAGAAGCCTCGGCGCCGGTGACCCCACGGAAGGCTCAGACAAGCCGTCCTCCGCTGAAGCGCTGACGGGTTCGGCGGTGACCAATGGGCCGATCTGCACGCCCACCGCGCCTGCGGCGGTCGCCAGGATCACACCCTCGTTGCGCGGATCGTGGCCAGGCCCCACGCGCCGCCAGGCGTTCACCGCCTCCTCGAAGTTGCCGACCACGGCGAATCCGGCCGCAGTCAAGCGCGAGGGCACCAGATCGATCGCATCGAACAAGGGTCGAGCCAGTCCGGGCAGGTGATCGTTGAGTTCGGTGTCCTGGCGCTCCCGCATCGCCAGCCAGTGGCGGCTGACGAACTCGGCCATGCGGTACAGCACCGCACCGGCCGGCCCCAAGCCCAGTGCGGACAGGATGACGAACCAGAAGAACACCCCGAACACGTGCCGATGCGCCGCCAGCAAGGCGTGTTCCAGAACCTGCCTGAGCAATTCCGCACGCGGCAGGTCCGACGCATCGATCTGCTTCCACTGCGCCAGATGCTCACGGGCCTGCGCTTCGTCGCCGCGATCGATGGCGTCCCGGATGTCGGTGAAGTAATGGCTGAACTGCCTGAACCCCAGCGTCAGGTACAGGACGGCCACGTCGAACACCAGGGCCAGCAGCAGGCTGTACTGGCGCACCAGCAGGTACAGGAGGGCCGCCACCGCCGTGGGTACGAGCACCGACACGGCCCACACGATCCGCGCATGTCGGCGCTGTCCGGCATCCAGCGTGCGGGCCACCCAAGTCACCCAGGCCAGCAGGGCCTGGCCCACCCGGTTGACCCGGGGCAATGGCTTGACCTGCTCGAGAAGCAAGGCGAGGAGCACTGCGAAGAAGCTCATGGGGCGCAGATGATAGCCACTGGTCGCCCCGCCGGGCCCCAGACCGGGCCCACATCAGGCGTGGGGTTCGCTCAGGAAGGCATACAGATTGCGCAGCATCGCAGCCGTGGCACCCCAGATGAAAAATTCGCGCGCACGACCGTCGGCCTGTGCGGCGTGCCAGGGCATGGACAGGAACTGGCGGGAAGTACCCGGCGCCTCGAACACATGACGCTGGTGGTGTGCCGGGTTCATCAGGAACGGCAGCGGCACCTCAAAGGCTTCAGCGACCTCAAAGGGGTCCAACCGCAGTTCGAACGGCGGATGCACCAGCGCCACCACCGGCGTCACCACGAAGCGCGTGATCGTGGTGTAAACCGGCAAGCGGCCCAGCACTTCCACGTGGCGGGAGTCCAGGCCAATCTCCTCCCGCGTTTCCCGCAGCGCCGTGGCCGTCTCGTCCTCGTCCTCAGGCTCCTGACGCCCGCCGGGAAAACTGATCTGACCCGCATGGTCGTGCAGGTGCTCGGTACGGCGGGTCAACAGCACGTGCAGACCGTCGTCACGCTGCACCAGAGGCACGAGCACCGACGCCGGTGCCGGCCTGCGATCGTGCTGGACGGCATCGCCCGGAATCTCGGCCGGCCAGGCTTCGGCCGATGCGAACCGGCTTCGGATGACGTGCGGTGTCAACACCCTTGCGGGCACCGCAGGCAAATGCCCGTCCGTACCCGCCACGGGAACAGCCTTGGGGTCCACGATCCTGGGCCGGGAGGCCGAGGACGTGGGCGACTCGGGGGAAGAAGGCGCATGGCGCGCCGGTGGCGCGCCCAAGCTCAGTCCAGCTTGGCTTTGATGCGAGCGGACTTGCCGCTGCGCTGACGCAGGTAGTACAGCTTGGCGCGGCGGACATCACCGCGCCGCTTCACCTCGATGCCGGCAATGAGCGGACTGTAGAGCTGGAAAGTACGCTCCACACCCTCACCGCTGGAGATCTTGCGGACGATGAAACTGCTGTTCAGGCCCCGGTTGCGCTTGGCGATGACCACGCCTTCGTAGGCCTGGACGCGCTTGCGCGTGCCTTCGACCACGTTCACGCTGACGATCACGGTGTCGCCAGGGGCGAATGGCGGAATCGTCTTGCCCAGGCGGGCAATCTCTTCCTTCTCGAGGGTCTGGATCAAATCCATGGGAACTCCAAAAGCGGTCTTGCACGGGGGTGTTGGAATGTTGTCAAGCGACGCCGAGGCTGCAAATCACACCCTCCGGCACCGCCCCACGATTGCGGTCAGGCCCCACGAGGGAGATCCTCACCGCGAACCCGTCAGAGGATCGCAAAGCCCGTGATTATAGGCCGAGACGACCCTATGCCTGGTGTGAGAGCCGAAGCAGGAACTGCTCGTCCTGCGACGTCAGGAGGCCGGCGAGGCGCGCATGCTCGATCAGGTCCGGGCGGCGCCGGGCCGTCCACTCCAGGGAGCGTTCACGCTTCCAGCGCGCAATCTCCCCGTGATGCCCCGACAACAGGGCCGCAGGCACCGCGCGCCCATCGGGGAGCACCTCGGGCCGGCTGTAGGTGGGCCCTTCCAGCAGGCCATCAGAGAAGCTGTCTTGCTGATGCGAGGGCGCCTGCAGCACCCCTTCCTGCAGCCGGGCC
>JBILSM010000262.1:0-2612 GCA_044372085.1 Rubrivivax sp. | reverse complement strand
AACACGGCCGAGCCCACCATCAGCGCGGCGATGACGCCCAGCACGGGGCCCCAGGCCGTCCGTGCCCCGGGCTGACCGGGGTTTCGCTTGGTGTCCCACTTCTCGTCAGGTGTCAGGCCGTACAGGATGGCGCACAGCATTCCCAGGGAAATCATCAGTCCCAGCAAGGGAATCAGCAGCCAGGCCACGGTGTCGTCCTGCCCCAACTGGCGCATGCGCACCACGCCCGCCAGCCCCAGGGCAGTGGGCAGCAGGTGCAGCCATCCCAGGGCGTCGGAAGGGCCGTGCAGGTACAGGCGGTGCAGACCCAGCGTGCCGCCCAGCACGGCCAGCCAGGTGGCCAGGGTTTTCGAGCGGTAGCGCGTAGGTGAGGCGGCGTGCATGGTGTCGTCAGGATTCGATGTGCGGGGCGAGATCTGCGGACGCTGACGCCCTTGGGGTGCACGGTGGCAGAGTCTGCGCGAATGACTCAGATGCGCTGACTATAATGCGCGGTTTTCGGCGACGGCCCCTGACCGGGCGTATCTACGACGCCGACCTCGGCGCAAGGTCCGCCCCATGGCGGTGCTCTTGCCAATTCGATTGCCAGCCCCTGTGTGTCTCCTGGTGCGGCGGTCACCGACGATTCGAGAAACACTCGAGAAAAGGCAGTTCAACATGGTCGTGATCCGGCTTGCTCGTGGCGGTGCCAAGGGCCGTCCCTTCTACAACATCGTGGTCGCAGACGCCCGTGAGCGTCGTGATGGTCGCTTCATTGAGCGCGTGGGTTTCTACAACCCCATGGCCGCCGGCGCGGAGCAGCCGCTGCGTGTGGCCCTGGACCGGGTGACTTACTGGTCCGGCGTGGGCGCCAAGCTGTCGCCCACGGTCGAGCGTCTGTTCGATCAGGCTCGCAAGGCGGCCTGAGCACCGACCCTGCCCGCCTCGGTGCTGGCAGGGTCCGGCCACCCTTCCAACTCTGCGTCAGCATGGACATTCCCTTTCCTGACGATGCGGTGGAAGTGGGCCTCGTCCTGGGAGCCTGGGGCGTCAAAGGCTGGATCAAGGTCCAGCCTTTTTCATTGGACCCTCAGGCCCTGTTTTCCACCAAGCGCTGGTTTCTCCAGGCTCCGCAGGAGGCCGCTGCGCCGCTGGTCAGCGCGCTTGCGGCGCATCCCCTGTTGAAGGTCACCCAGGCCAAGGTGCACGGCGACGTGGTGGTGGCCAGTGTGCAGGACTTGCAGGGGCGTGATGCTGCGCAGGCCCTGCGGGGTGCGCGAGTGTTCGTCTCCCGCGCCAGCTTCCCCACGGCGGACGACGGGGAGTACTACTGGGTTGACCTGATCGGGCTGACCGTGGTGAACCGCCAGGGCGTTGTGCTCGGTGATGTGGCGGGCCTGATGGAAACCGGCGCGCATGATGTGCTGCGGGTCCGGCCTGCGGCACTCCAGGCAGCCCCGGTGTCCTCGGTTTCCGGGGGGCCAGCCGGCCGCCCCGGCAAGAAGGGTTCCGCCGACCGGGGGGATCCAGCTGCGCCGCCAGAGTGCCTCATTCCTTTCGTGGCGGCCTACGTCAGCGAGGTGGACCTGGCGCAGCGCCGCATCACCGTGGACTGGGGTCTGGACTACTAGGTCCCTGAGCGCGTCGCCATGCGATTCGACGTCGTTACGCTCTTCCCGGAACTGTTCGCGCCGCACTTCGTGCATGGCATCACGCGGCGTGCCTTCGCTTCCGGCCAGGTGCAGGTGCACCTTTGGCCGTTGCGCGACTTCGCCCAGGACGCCTATAGACGTGTGGACGACCGCCCCTACGGTGGTGGCCCCGGCATGGTGATGCTGGCCGAGCCGCTGGAGCGGGCTCTGGACGCTGTGAGGAGTGAGCGCGGCGACGAGGTGCCCGTGGTCCACTTCACGCCCGCGGGGCGCCGGCTGGACCAATCGCTGGTGCAGACATTGGCCCAGGGCTCGGGTGCCGTCATGATCTGTGGACGCTACGAAGGCGTGGACCAGCGCGTGATCGACCGGCACGTCACCTTGGAGATCAGCCTGGGTGACTTTGTGCTGTCGGGCGGCGAGTTGCCCGCCCTGGTGATGCTGGACGCCGTGGCCCGGCTGCAGGAAGGGGTGCTGCAGGCGCCCTCGCACCAGCAAGACAGCTTCTCTGATGGCCTGCTGGAAGGGCCCACTTACAGCCGGCCCGAGGTGCTCCCCGATGGGCGCGCGGTGCCTGCGGCCCTTTTGTCGGGGCATCACGGTGAGATTGCGCGCTGGAAGCGTGAACGCTCGCTGGAGTGGACGGCCCGGCGCCGCCCGGACCTGATCGAGCATGCGCGGCTCGCCGGCCTCCTGACGTCGCAGGACGAGCAGTTCCTGCTGCGGCTCTCACACCAGGCATAGGGTCGTCTCGGCCTATAATCGCGGGTTTTGCGATCCTCTGACGGGTTCGCGGTGAGGATCTCCCTCGTGGGGCCTGGCCGCAATCGTGGGGCGGTACCGATGGGTGTGATGTGCAGCCTCGGCGTCGCTTGACAACATTCCAACACCCCCGTGCAAGACCGCTTTTGGAGTTCCCATGGATTTGATCCAGACCCTCGAGAAGGAAGAGATTGCCCGCCTGGGCAAGACGATTCCGCC
>JBILSM010000035.1:0-25339 GCA_044372085.1 Rubrivivax sp. | reverse complement strand
CAGGCCGCGCAGCGGCTGGAAGCCATTCAGTCGATGGAGGAGCTGGGCTCGGGCTTCTATCTGGCCATGCACGACCTGGAGATCCGCGGTGCCGGCGAGGTGCTGGGTGACCACCAGAGCGGGAACATGATGGAGGTGGGTTTCCAGCTCTACAACGAGATGCTGTCGGAAGCCGTGCGGGCTTTGAGGTCCGGCCGCGAGCCGGACCTGCTGTCCCCCACGGGCGTGTTCGGCGGTGGCACCGAGATCAACCTGCACGCCCCGGCCCTGCTGCCCGACAGCTACTGCGGCGACGTGCACATCCGGCTGAACCTCTACAAGCGCCTGGCCTCGGCCGACAAGCCCGAGCAGTTGGACGCGCTGCTGGAGGAGCTGACCGACCGCTTCGGCCGTCTGCCGCCCCAGGGCCAGACCCTTTTCGACACCCACCGCCTGCGGGTCATGGCCCGCCCCTACGGCGTGCAGAAGATCGACGCCGGCCCCCGGCTCATGAGCATCACCTTCCGCCCCAACCCGCCCGTGGACGCGGCCCGCATCATTGCCCTGGTGCAGAAGAACCGGAACGTCCGCCTGGCCGGCAACGACAAGCTGCGCATCGAGCGCGAGTTCGAAGACCCGAAGGACCGCGCGCAGTACATCCGTGATGTGCTGAGGGCCTTGGGAGCGCCGGTCATGGCTGCAGGTTGACGGTCGCTGCCACTCTCGACGCCGTGTTGAGGATCACCGGCAGGGGCGCTGCCGGGTAGACGTTACTTGCGAAGGGCCTTGAGGCGTAAGCCGCCCGGGCTCCAGCGGCTTGCCTCTGCCTTCGGCAGAGGTGCCCTGCGATGCTCACCGTCGCGGTCGCGCCGCGGAACTCGCTGCGCGTCCTGTAGACGCTTCGCTCAGACAGCCGCGGCGAGTCAGTCTACGAAGTGCGCTGCGCGCACCGGCCCCGACGGCTGCGCTTCTCGGCTGCGCCAAGTCGCCCAGGCAGCTCACGCCTCAAGGCCAGCTGACTTGCACGACGTGCAGACGGAATGCCCTTCACGCCTGGGCCCGGACGGCCGTTGCCCCAGCGCCGCCTGTCAGCCGATCTGCAACGCGCGCAGCAACCGGTGCTGGATCTTCCCTGTGGCCGTGCGCGGCATGTCCTGCTCGGGAATGAAGGCCCAGGAGCGGGGGCGCTTGTAGCCGGCCATGCGGGTACGGCACCAGTCGTCCAGCGCCTGCGCTGACAACTCGGCCCCTGGCCGCGTAACGATGACGGCGCGCACGGATTCGCCCCACTTCGCGTCGGGCACGCCGATAACGGCCACGTCCTGCACGCCGGGGTGGCCGGCGAGCACTGCCTCCACCTCAGAGGGGTAGATGTTCTCGCCCCCGCTGATGATCATGTTGCTCTTGCGGTCCACCAGATGGATGAAGCCCTGCGCATCCCGCCGGGCCATGTCGCCCACCGAGCACCAGGCACCCCGCATGGCCTCCTGCGTCTTCTCCGGGTTGCGCCAGTAGCCGTCGAACACGTAGGCCGTGCGGGAGAAGAGCTCGCCCACCTCGCCGTCGGGCACCTCCTGGCCCTCGGTGTCCAGCAGGCGGATGGCGCCGGAGCCGGCCCACTCACGCCCCACAGAGCCGAGGTGACTGAGCTGCTCATCGGGCCGCAGGACGGTGACCCAGCCGGCCTCGGTGGAGCCGTAGAGCTCGAACAGCCGCCCGTTCGGGAAAAGCTCCATGATGGCGAGCTTGGTTTCCTTGCGCGCCGGGGCCGAGGAGATGAGCAGCTTGCCCACGGCACTCAGATCATGGGCCGCCTTCACCTCGGCCGGCAGGTCCAGCATCATGATGTAGTGCGTGGGTACCAGCGAGGTGAAGGTGATGCGGTCACGCGCCAGCTGCGCCAGCAGCGCGGCAGGGTCGAAGCGGGCGCGGTCGTCCACCACGATGGCCGCACCAAGCAAAGCAAAGGTGACGCCGAAATACAGCGAGTTTGCGTGGCACAGCGGCATGACCAACAGGCCCGTGTCCTCACGCGACAGCCCGAACTCCAGCGCCGTGGCCATGGCGATGAGCGCGTTGCCCTGGTGGCTGCGCATGGCGCCCTTGGGGCGGCCGGTGGTACCCGAGGTGTACATCAGGGCGAAGAGGTCCTCTGGGCGGACCTCCCGGTCCACGGGCTTGGAAGGGGCAGCGGCGATGAGGGCCTCGTATTCCAACCAGGCGCCCTGCGCGCCGCCCGATTCCCCGGCACCGGCATCACCTTCGGCATCGGCCAAGCGGACATAGGCCCCGCTGTCGATCGGCAGCTCGGCGCGCACCCCGTCTACCACTGGGCAGAGTGCGTCCTGCACGATGAAGGCCCGGGCCTGACTGTGTTGCACGATGTAGGCGATTTCTGCACCTGCGAGGCGGAAGTTCACCGGCACGGCCACCAGACCGGCGCGGGCCAGCGCGGTATAGATCTCCAGCCACTCGATGCGGTTGTAGGCCAGCAGGGCCAAGCGGTCGCCGGGGTTTAGACCCAGACCGATGAGGGCCTGGGCCAGGCGCGTGGCGCGCTCATCCCACTGCGCGTAGCTCAGACTGCGGCGCGAATCGCGCAGCGCGGTCTTGCCAGGCTGCAGCCGCGCATGTGTGGCCACGGCATCGGAAAGCGTCAGCATGGGGCTCATAGCGGTCAGGCCCGGCGTTGCTGTTCTGCCTCGTCCCAGGCGGTCAAGGCCTGGCGATCGGGCACCCAGCCCAAGCCCTTGCCAGCATCGGAACTGAGCGCGTCCTGGGTGGTCACCACGTCGATCAGAGCCGGTGCTCTGTCAAACGCGTCCCGGATGGCACCCTCCAGGCGAGCAGGGTCGGTCACCCGCTCGGCATGCAGCCCGAAGGCGCGCGCCATGCCCGCATAGTCGCTCCAGGCCAGTGTGGTGCCTACCACCCGCCCGCCGTAATTCATCTCCTGGTCCAGGCGCTCGATGTTCCAGGCGGCGTTGTTGGAGACGATGAACACCGCCTTGGCGCCGTGACGTGCTGCGCTGTCGATCTCCATGGCGTTGAAGCCGAAGGCGCCGTCTCCCGTGACAGCCACCACCTGGCGGCCCGGGTGCAGCAGGGCCGCGGCCACCGCGTAGGGTGTGCCCACGCCCAGGCAGCCGAAAGCGCCCGCGTCCAGGTAGTGGCGGGGCTCCAGGCCCATGCGGGCGAAGCTGAGCAGGTCGCCACCATCGGCGATGGTGATGGCGTCAGGCTTCAGCACCTGGCGGAGCGCCGCGAAGATGCGGTTGGGGTGCATGTGACCGTCACGTCCGGCCGGTGCCACCGCCATGGCTTCGACATGGCGCTCCGCGCGCCGCAGGTGCTCGGAGCGCAGGGCCTGCGCCCAAGCGATGTCTGTTGCCGGCGAAGGCGATCCCAGCGCATCGGCCAGCGCGGCCAGCGCCAGCGCCGGGTCGGCCAGCAACTCGACCTCGCCCCGCCGGTTGTCGCGCAGTTCGTCCGCATGGTCGGCGATCCGCAGAAAGCGTGCGTTGCGGAATACCGCCGGCGAGCCGTAGGCAAGCTGGTAGTCGAGCTTGCGTCCGACTACCAGCACCAGATCCGCCTCCTGCATGGCCTTCGCACGCACGGCGCCTACCACCGAAGGATGCGAGGGGTCTACCAAGCCACGGCTTTCCTGGGTGTCCAGGTAGACGGCGCCACT
The DNA here is from genome assembly GCA_044372085.1 of Rubrivivax sp. Lineage (GTDB taxonomy): Bacteria > Pseudomonadota > Gammaproteobacteria > Burkholderiales > Burkholderiaceae_C > Rubrivivax. Next base: position 21,666 of record JBILSM010000035.1, on the reverse strand, counting down.
GGCGTCCAGCAAGCGGGTGAGTGCGGCGGATGCGCCTGGGGAGGCCTGCGCGCCACGCCCCGTGATGACCAGTGGACGTCGCGCGCCGCGAAGCACCGCTGCCGCTTGCGCCGCCAGCCCGGCATCTGGGACTTGAGGGGGGCGCACCGTGGGCTTCAGGTGCTCGGGCAGCACACAGGCCGCGGGCACAGTCTCGCGCAGCACGTCGGTGGGGATCTCGATGTAGACCGGCCCCGGAGCGCCGCCATCCCCCTGCGCCAGGGCCCAGGCCTTGTCCAGATCGCGAGCGATCTGGTCGGCCACGCGCAGGGTGCGGGCGTGGCGGGTCACCGGCGCCAGCAGCGACACATGGTCGATGCCCTGCAGCGGGCCCAGGTCGTCCTGTAGCCGCGGTGGGCAGCCGCCGATCAGCAGCAACGGCACGCGCTCCAGATGCGCGTGCGTCATCGCTGTCACCGTGTTGGTGACCCCTGGGCCTGCCGTGACCATGGCCACGCCCAGGCTGCGGCCTGCAGGTGAAGCCTGCGGCCCGAAGACGGAGTGGGCATGGGCCATGTGGACGGCCGCCCCTTCGTCACGCACGTCGACGATGCGCACCCCCAAACGGGCCAGCCAGTCCCAGATCGGCTGGATGTGTCCGCCTTGCAGGCCGTAGATGCGGTCCACGCCGCGGGCGATCAGGAAACGGGCGACGAGTTCTGCGACGCTGGTGGGCGGTGGGGACATGTTTCAAGGCTCCGAAAAATGCGTGCGCAGTCTAAAAACTCCGCAGGCGGCATTCATTCGAATCTCGTTCAGGCTGCCTTGCGAGGGCGCTTGCACCGAGCGGATGGCTAAACTGCCGGCACTCATGAGTCTGACCACCGCAGTCCCGCCCTCCCATGGTTTGATCGTGCGGGGCGTCCGCCCGGGCCTGAAGCTCACGGACTTCAAGCTGATCGCGTTCGACATGGATTCGACGCTGATCAACATCGAGTGCATCGACGAGATTGCAGACTTGGCCGGACGCAAGGCCGAGGTGGCCGAGATCACCGATGCGGCCATGCGCGGCGAGATCGCCGACTACAAGGACAGCCTGCGGCGCCGCGTGGCGCTGCTGGCCGGCGTGCCCGAAGCCGCACTGCAGCGCGTCTACGAAGAGCGGCTGCGGCTCAACCCTGGCGTCGAAGCTTTCGTGGCCGCCTGCCAGGCCGCGGGCCTCAAGACGCTGCTCATCTCCGGCGGCTTCACCCACTTCAGCGAGCGCATCCGCCACCGGCTCAAGCTGGACTTCGCCCGCGCCAACACGCTGGGCGTGGCCAACGGCAAACTCACCGGCACCTTGTTCGACCGCCCATGGGGCGACATCGTGGACGGAGCCGAGAAGAAGCGCGTGGTGCTGGAGGTGTGCGAGCTGATGGGCATCAGCACCGAACAAGCCATCGCCGTGGGCGACGGTGCCAATGACCTGCCCATGATGCAGGCCGCCGGCCTGTCCATCGCCTACCACCCCAAACCGGCCGTGGCCGAGGTGGCCATGCTGTCCATCATGCAGGGCGGGCTGGACCGGGCCTTGGAAGTGGTGGCGCCGGCCTGAGGACAAGCCCGTTGCACCAGGCGGCGACGCGTGTTCGGCGCCGATGCCGCCGCATCTTCTGGGTACGGGCCCGAAGGAAGCGCCTCAGGCCGACAACTGCGCCCAGGCCTTGTCCAGACGCTTGACGCTCACGGGCTGCGGCGTGCGCAGCTCTTGAGCGAAGACGCTCACCCGCAGTTCCTCCAGCAGCCAGCGGTACTCCTCCAGGCGGGCATCCGTGGCGCCTTTCAACTCGGCCACGCGGCGCAGGTAGCGTTGCTCCAGCGGACGCAGTTCGGCCAGACGGGCCGTGTCCCGGGCCGGGTCAGCGCGCAGTTTGTCCAGGCGCAGGGTGATGGCCTTCAGGTAGCGGGGGAAGTGCTGCAGCGGTGCCCAGGCGGTGGCGGCCAGGAAGCGCTTGCCGCACAGGCGCTGCAACTGCGCGGCCACGTCTTCGGCCACCTCCTTGGGCGGCCGGCTGTCCTTGAGCTTGCGCGTGGCCGCGGCGTATTCGGTCAGCACCGCCAGCGCCAGGCGTGCCACTTCCTGGGCGATCAAGCTCAGGCGGGTGCGCCCCTCCTCGATGCGCCGCGCGAAGCCTGCCGCATCGGTCGGCCAGGGCTCGGCAAGAAAGGCGCGGTCCAGGGCGAGGTCGATGATCTGGCTGCGTAACTCCTCCAGAGTGCCCAGCGGCATGTAAAGCGCGGCCATCTTCTGCAAATCCGGGAGTTGTTTCTCCAGGTACTTCAGGGGCTCCCTGATCTGCAGGGCCACCAGGCGCCGCAGGCCCACCCGGTGGCGGGCGTGGGCGACATCGGGCTCGTCAAAGACCTCGATCTCCACATGCGTGTTGCGGTCCACCAGGGCCGGGAATCCCACCAGCACCTGTCCGGCCTTGCGCAGCTCCATCAGCTCGGGCAGCTCACCGAAGGTCCAGGCGGTGTAGGTCTGCAAGACCGCTGGGCCGGGGGCGGTGGGTTCGCTCTGGCGTACCGGTCGCTGGTCTGCACCGGACCTGGCGCCGTGTGCTGGCGGCGCGTTCGGAGTCAGCGCGTTCGCAGTTCGCGGGGTCGTTGCGGTTCCCGCTGCCGGCGCCACCGGGGTCTGCGCCAGCTTGAGTGATGCCAGCGCCTGGAAGGCGCCGCGGGCCTGTGCACCCAACTCGGCCTTCAGCGCCGGCAGATGCCGCCCGGCCCCCAGGTGGCGCCCATGCTCATCCACTACGCGCAGGTTCATGAAGTGGTGTGCGGGCAAGGTGTCGAGCTTGAGGTCGTTACGCAGCAAGGGCAACTGGGTCTTGTCACGCGCCCACTTCAGCAGGGCCTCCACCAGCCCCCCTTGAGCGAAGGGGACCTCCTCGCAGAAGGCCGCAGCCGACTCCGGCAGCGGCACCAGACGAGACCTCGGCCGCTGGTGCAGGCTCTTCATCAGGGCGAGCACTTTGTCCTTGAGCATGCCGGGCACCAGCCAATCGCAGCGCTCTTCAGACACCTGGTTCAAAGCATAGATGGGCACGGTGACCGTCAGACCATCGCGCGGGTCACCAGGCTCGTGCAGGTAAGTCGCCGCGCAGTCAATACCTCCCAGGCGCACCGTGCGCGGGAAGGCGGCGGTGGTGATGCCCGCCGCCTCGTGGCGCATCAGCTCCTCGCGGGTGAGCTTGAGCATCACCGGCTGGCGCCGCACTTCCTCACGGACCCAGCGCTCCAGGCTGGTGCCTGAGCACACGTCCTTCGGTAACTGCTGATCGTAGAAGGCGTAGATCAATTCATCATCGACCAGCACGTCCTGGCGGCGGGCCTTGTGTTCCAGCTCCTGCACCTGCCGGACGAGACGCTGGTTGTGCGCGAGGAAGGGCAGCTTGGTCTCCCACTCCCCTTGCACCAGCGCCTCGCGGATGAAGATCTCGCGCGCCGCGGCGGGGTGCACCAGACCGTAGTTCACCCGACGGTTGCTGTAGACCACGATGCCGTAGAGCGTGGCGCGCTCCAACGCCACCACCTCGGCGGCCTTTTTCTCCCAGTGCGGCTCCAGCAGCTGTTTCTTCAGCAGGTGCCCCGCCACGCCGGGTATCCACTGCGGCTCGATGGCCGCAAGTCCGCGGCCGAACAGCCGGGTGGTTTCCACCAGCTCAGCGGCCACCAGCCAGCGACCGGGCTTTTTCGACAGGTGCGCCCCGGGGTGGCGCCAGAACTTGATGCCGCGGGCGCCGAGATACCAGTCTTCGTCGTCAGACTTGCAGCCCACATTGCCCAGCAGACCTGCCAGCATGGACAGGTGGATCTGTTCGTAAGTGGCCGCCGCGCCATTCAGGCGCCAGCCGTGCTCCGCCACCACGGTATGCAACTGGGTGTGGATGTCGCGCCACTCCCGCACGCGCCGCGGGTTGACGAAGCTTTCGCGCAGCCGCTGCTCTTGCTGGCGGTGGCTGAGCTTGTGGGTCGTCGCGGCTTGCGGTGTGGCCGCGGGTGTTGAGTCCCTGTGGGCGGCGTGCCCCAGCAGGGCAGCCTGCCCGGCGTGTCCCCTGCCCTCTTCGATCCAGTTCCACAGCTTGAGGTAGCCGGTGAACTCCGACTTCTCGTCGTCGAACTTTCGGTGCTTCTCATCAGCCGCCAGGGCCGCCTCCAAGGGCCGGTCGCGCACGTCCTGCACGCTCAGGGCCGAGGCGATCACCAGCACCTCGGCAAGCGCCTGCCGATCGCGCGCCTCCAGGATCATGCGGCCTACGCGCGGGTCCAAGGGCAGGTGCGCCAGCTCGCGCCCGATGGCGGTGAGCTCGTTGTCCTCATCCACCGCGTTGAGTTCGCCCAGCAGCGCGTAGCCGTCGGCAATCGCCTTGCGCGGGGGTTCTTCCAGAAAAGGGAAGTCCTCGACCGAGCCCAGGCGCAGGGCCTTCATGCGCAGGATCACGCCCGCGAGGGACGAACGCAGGATCTCGGGGTCGGTGAACCTGGGGCGACCGCCGAAGTCCTGCTCGTCGTACAGCCGGATGCACACGCCATCGGCCACTCGGCCACAGCGGCCGGCGCGCTGCAGCGCTGCCGCTTGGCTCACGGGCTCGACCTGCAGCTGTTCGACCTTGCTGCGGTAGCTGTAGCGCTTGACGCGCGCCAGGCCGGAATCGATGACGAAGCGGATGCCTGGCACCGTCAGTGAAGTCTCGGCCACGTTGGTGGCCAGCACGATACGCCGCCCGTTGCCGGGCGTGAACACCCGGTCCTGCTCGGCCTGGGAGAGGCGGGCAAACAACGGCAAGATGTCCGGCGGCGGACCGCCCCGCAGGGTGCTGGCCAGGTGCTTGCGCAGATGGTCGGCCGCCTCGCGGATCTCGCGCTCACCGGGCAGGAAGACGAGGATGTCGCCTGATGCGCCGCCCCTCCAGAGCTCGTCCACCCCGTCGGCGATGGCGTCGTTCAGGTCATGGTCCCGGCCTTCCTCGAAGGGACGCCAGCGCAGCTCCACAGGGAACAGGCGGCCGGACACCTGGATCACCGGAGCATCGCCCTTGACTGAGGCAAAGTGGCGAGCGAATCGATCGGCATCGATGGTGGCCGAGGTGACCACGAGCTTGAGATCGGGCCGGCGCGGCAGCAGCTGGCGCAGGTAGCCCAGCAGGAAGTCGATGTTCAGGCTGCGCTCATGCGCCTCGTCGATGATGAGCGTGTCGTAGGCGCGAAGCAGCGGGTCTGTTTGCGTCTCGGCCAACAAGATGCCGTCGGTCATCAGCTTGACCGAAGCGCCGGGCTGCAGACGGTCCTGGAAACGCACCTTGTAGCCCACCACCTCGCCCAGGGGGGAGTCCAGCTCCTGGGCGATGCGCTTGGCCACGCTGGAGGCAGCAATGCGCCGCGGCTGCGTGTGGCCGATGAGGCCCCGGCCCCCTGCGCCCAAGCCACGGCCCAGCTCCAGCGCGATCTTCGGCAACTGTGTGGTCTTGCCCGAGCCCGTCTCACCGCAGACGATGACCACCTGGTGGTCGCGCAGGGCCTGGGCGATCTCGTCGCGCCGTGCCGACACCGGCAAGGTCTCGGGATAGCGGATCGGCGGGATGGGCGCGGCCGGACTGGCTGCCCTGGGCGACCGGGAATCGAGAGGGGGGGATGGCACGGGGGGCGAATTATCGTCGCCGGCGGCGAAAGCCAGGACCCAGCCGGCCCACCCCCTGCGGCACAATCATCAGGCACTCCCGGCGCCGCTGCTTGCCCTCCATGAGCCTTGTCTTTCCCCACACCTTCGTCCCGTGGTTCCGCGCGGTGGCGCCCTACATCCACGCCTACCGCGGTGAGACCTTCGTCGTGGGGCTTTGCGGCGAGGCCATTGCCGCGGGCAAGCTCAGCGCCTTTGTGCAGGACCTGGCCATCCTGCACGCCATGGGCATCCGCATCGTGCTGGTGCACGGCTTTCGTCCGCAGGTGAGCGAGCAACTCAAGGCCAAGGGCCACCCCGAGCGCTTCAGCCAGGGCATGCGCATCACCGACCCGACCGCGCTGGACGCGGCACAGGAGGCCGCCGGGCAACTGCGCTTCGAGATCGAGGCGGCGTTCTCGCAGGGCCTGCCCAACACGCCCATGGCCAATGCCACGCTGCGTGTGGTTTCGGGCAACTTCCTCACGGCGCGCCCGGTGGGCATCGTCGACGGGGTGGACTTCGGCCACAGCGGGCTGGTGCGCAAGGTCGATGCCGCTGCCATCCGCAGTTCCATGGACGCCGGGGCGGTGGTCCTCCTCAGCCCCTTTGGTTTCTCCCCCACGGGCGAAGCCTTCAATCTGACGATGGAAGAGGTGGCCACCTCCACGGCCATCGCCCTGCAGGCTGACAAACTTCTTTTCTTGACCGAGATTGCAGGGGTTCGCGAGAAGCCAGACGAGCCTGACAGCCCCATTGATACCGAGTTGGCCTTGGCCGATGCCGAGCGCCTGCTGGCTTCATTGCCGCGCCCGAATCACCCCACTGACGCTGCCTTCTACCTGCAGCATTGCGTCAAGGCCTGCAAGGCGGGGGTGGAACGCTCGCATATCCTGCCCTTCGCCACCGATGGCGCCCTGCTCATGGAGGTTTACACCCACGACGGTATCGGGACGATGGTGGTTGATGAAAAACTCGAAAGCCTGCGAGAAGCCACTTCGGACGACGTGGGGGGTATTCTCCAACTCATCGAGCCGTTTGAGCGTGACGGGACCCTGGTGCGCCGCGAACGCACCGAGATCGAACGTGATGTGGCCAATTACACGGTCATTGAACATGACGGTGTGATATTTGGTTGCGCTGCGCTCTACCCCTATGCGGAATCCCGCACCGCAGAGATGGCCGCTCTGACCATTTCCCCCGCGGTGCAGGGTCAAGGCGATGGCGAGAGAATCCTGAAAAGAATTGAGCAGCGTGCCCGCGCCATGGGGCTGGACAGCATCTTCGTGCTGACCACGCGAACTATGCACTGGTTCATCAAGCGCGGATTTGCCCCCACGGAACCTGATTGGCTCCCCGAAGCTCGCAAGCGCAAGTACAACTGGGACCGCAAATCGCAGGTCCTTGTAAAGCCTTTGCGTTGATCCCGAAGCGACTCCAAGCTTCCACCGCTCGACAACCCTCAAATACCTCCGGAGATCTGCATGACTCGAATCGTTCAGTGTGCCTACTTGAAGAAGGAGGGCGAGGGTCTGGCCTTCCCGCCCTATCCCGGTGAACTGGGCAAGCGCATCTACGACTCCATCTCCAAGGAAGCTTTCGAGGCATGGAAGCGTCACCAGACCATGCTCGTGAACGAAAACCGGCTCAACCTTGCAGATGCCCGGGCGCGGCAGTACCTCGCACGCCAGATGGAGCAGTTCTTCTTTGGTCAAGGTGCAGAGCAACCGCAAGGTTATGTCCCTCCAACTTGAACCTGCCCGATGGGCGGACGGGGTATGAGAGCCCGCGTTTGAATACCCCTGTCTTTCTCGGATTCGATGTCATCTATCGGTGATTAGCCAGAGTTTTTCGCGACATGTATTGAGAAGCAGTGCCTATAATCGTCGGGTTTTCAACTGCATGATCGAGGAGTTTGCATGTCGACCGTTGCTGAACTGATGGCCCAAAAGGCCGAGATCGAGAAGAAGATTGCCGAGGCGCAGCGAGAGGAACGCGCTTCCGCCATCGCGCAGGTGCGTGCCCTGATGGCCCAGCACGGATTGACCATGGTTGATCTGGCATCGCGCAGTGCGTCGTCTCCCCGTGCGGCCACGGGCAAGGCCGTTTCCAAGGTGGCTGCCAAGTACCGCGACCCTTCCACGGGCAACACCTGGAGCGGCCGCGGCCTCAAGCCCAATTGGCTGAAGGCGGCTCTGGACGGTGGGAAAACCCTGGCTGATTTCGCGGTGTAGTTCCCACTCGACGCCGCAGTCCGGCCTGGTTGTCTGCGGCGTGAACCTGCGGGGGCGCTCTCGTCGGAGCCCCCGCTAGACTTCAGGCCGTGAGCACCCGCGGCCAGATCCCCGATGCCTTCATTCAGGAAGTCATTGCCCGAACCGACATCGTCGACATCGTCGGCCGTCATGTCGCGTTGCGGAAGGGGGGCGCGAACCTGCTGGGTTTGTGCCCTTTCCACGGTGAGAAGTCACCCAGTTTCACGGTCAGCCCCGCCAAACAGTTCTATCACTGCTTTGGTTGCGGGGCTCACGGAGACGCCATCAGGTTCCTGATGGAGCACGCCGGGCTCGGGTTTCTTGATGCCGTCAAGGACCTTGCACAACAAGCCGGGTTGCAGATGCCAGAAGCGAACGTGGACGCTTCGGAGCAGGCCCGCCTTGCGCAGGCCAGGGCACATCAGCACACCTTGACTGATGTGTTGCAGCGCGCGGCAGAGCACTATCGCGTTCGACTCAAGGACGATGCGCGCGCGATCGAATACCTCAAGAAACGGGGCCTGACCGGGCGCGTGGCGCAGCATTTCGGACTGGGCTATGCGCCCGCAGGTTGGCGCAGTCTGGCCAGCGTTTTTCCTGACTACGAGGCTGCGGATCTGGTCGAGGCCGGGCTGGTCATTGTCCAGGGCGAGGAAGGCACTGATCAGCGGCGGTACGACCGATTCCGCGACCGCATCATGTTCCCTATTCGCTCGGTCAAGGGCGAAGTCATCGGCTTTGGTGGCCGGGTGCTCGACAGCGGCGAACCCAAGTATCTCAACTCCCCCGAGACGCCTGTCTTCGTCAAGGGTCGCGAACTCTACGGCTTGCATGAGGCTCGTGCCGCCATCCGCGAGCGGGGCTACGCGCTGGTGGTGGAAGGCTACATGGATGTGGTCGCCCTGGCGCAGTCCGGGTTTGCGAACGCTGTGGCGACGCTCGGCACTGCCTGCACGCCTGACCATGTGAAGCTGTTGCTGCGCTTCACCGATCACATCGTCTTCAGCTTCGACGGTGACGCAGCGGGCCGAAGAGCCGCGTCTCGTGCGCTCGAGGCAGCCCTTCCCCAGGTGAGCGACTTGCGCACGTTCCGATTCCTGTACCTCCCCACCGAACACGATCCTGACTCCTACGTGCGTGCCCATGGCGCCGAGGCCTTCGAGGCTTTCGTCCGATCGGCCACCGCCTTGTCGCGCCAACTCCTTGACCGTGCCAGTGAAGGTGCAGACCTGTCCACACCCGAAGGGCGCGCCCGCATGCTCGCGCAGGCGCGCCCGCTGTGGTCGCAACTGCCGGCGGGGGGCCTGCGACTGCAATTGCTAGCGGAACTGGCCCAGGCCGGCAAGACTTCGGTCGAGGAACTGTCGGCCCTGTGGGGTGAGCGCTCAGGGGCGGCTGCAGGGGTTCCAGTGGGAGGGCCAAGGCCGCCGCAGGGCCGGCAGCCGAAACGAAACGTGCCGCTGAGACCGCCTTCCGCGGTACGCCAGCCACCAGACCATGTCGCTCGCATGCTGCTGGGCCACCCGGCTTTGTGGAACGAACTGGGTGGATCCGACCAGGAGTTGCTGACATCCCTGGAGACTTGGCACGGCGAGCTTTTCCGCTGGCTGGAACGTGATCTGACCGAGCACGGGCCCCGTGAATGGCCAAGCCTTCGCGAGGCCTTGCAGGACGAGGGCTTTGGCCCTGCCGCATGCCTGCTGGTGGACGGTGCAGAACTGCCCCTGGCTGCGGACAAGGAAGACCTGCGCAGCGCCGTAGCCCAGACCTCACGTGCACTGGCCCTGCGCGACCCGTTGCGCTTGCTTGGTCGACTGAACTGACCACAGGCCTTTTTGTTGCCCTGGCGGCGCGTACAGAGGCGCGCCCATGTCAGTTTGAAATTCAATGAGTGCGTCGTATCGGAAGCTGGATGGCGTGGGTATAATCCGCACCAGGCCGCAAACGTCATTGTGTGCGTTGGTGGTCGAGCATTCGAGTCTTGAAGCTCCCACTGCAGGTACGTCCGGCGTACCTGGATACGACCAAGCCCGGACTGCGGGTTGTTTCTCGGCGGTTAGCCCTCCCATCTGTCCATCAGGGCAAGAGGAAGCGGCCCCGCCCTACGAGCCATGAAGCGTGGTGTTGCGGGTTCCCGCCGCCGACGCTGCCGCATGCCTGCGGTTTGTCCCCGGTACTGAAAGTGACGAGCCGTTCGGCTGAGCCACCCAACCCTTACAGGTGAACGATGACTGCCAAGAAGACCGCCCCTCCGTCCAGCACAAAGGCAGTACAGAAGTCCGGCAAGACCACGCCATCGGCCAATGCGGCGATCGTGGCCAAGACGGCCACGCCAGCCAAGTCCACAAAGGACTCGAAGGCCGCCACCACCACGGAAACGGTGGCACGAAAGGCAGCCGCTGCTTCCAATGCAGCGAAGGCTGAGAAGACGGCCGCCAAGCATCCGGTGCAGCCAGCCGCGAAAGCAATGGGTAAGCCTGCGGCCGCGCAAGCGGAAAAGATGGCGCTGGCACAGGTCAAGGGGGGCAAGGCTTCTCCCGCTGATCAGAAAGCCTCTTCAGGCAAGAAGGCTGCTGACAAGGCTGGCAAGAACTCAGCGGATGCGGCACTGGCCAAGCCTGAAAAGACGGGCCAGAAAGGCGCGCCGGTCAAGGCTGACAAGGGTGACAAGGGCGAGAAGACCGCAGCCAAGGGCAAGGCTGCCCTGATCGAGGAGGATGTCGTCGATGTCGACACCGACTTCGAGGGCGCAGAAGAAGCTGAAGTCGTAGAGACCGGTGAGGCTGAAGCAGAAAAGGCCAAGGCCAAGCCGCTGCGCATGAAGGTGTCGCGCGCCAAGGAGCGCGCACTCATGCGGGAGTTCGGTCTGGAGGAAACCACCCTCACCGAGGAAGAAGTCGCCAAGCGCCGGCAGGAGCTCAAGACGCTCATCAAGATGGGCAAGACTCGTGGTTTCCTAACGCACCAGGAAATCAACGACCACTTGCCGGAGAAGCTGGTCAACGAGGAGATCCTCGAAGCCATCATCTCCATGCTCAACGACATGGGGATCGCCGTCTACGAGCAAGCGCCCGACGCGGCCACGATGCTGATCAGCGGCAGCAACACGGGCACGGCCACGGACGAAGAAGCCGAGGAAGCCGCGGAAGCCGCCTTGTCCACGGTGGACTCGGAGTTCGGCCGCACCACGGACCCGGTGCGCATGTACATGCGCGAGATGGGAACGGTGGAGTTGCTGACCCGCGAGGGTGAGATCGAGATCGCCAAGCGCATCGAGGGTGGACTGCAGGCCATGATGCTGGCCATCAGTGCCTCGCCGACCACCATCGCCGAAATTCTGTCCATGGCGGACCGCATTGCTTCTGGCGAGATGGCGATTTCCGACGCTGTGGACGGTTTCGTCTCCACGGACGAGGCCGACGACTATGTGGCCGAAGAAGATTTCGACGAATTCGACGAAGAAGACGACGATGACGGCAACGGCGGCAGCAAGGCGCTGACCAAGAAGCTGGAGGAACTGAAGTCCGCAGCATTGGTGAAGTTCGACGTGCTGCGCACCGAGTTCGACCGCATGCGCAAGGCGTATGAGAAGGAGGGGTACAAGTCCTCGGCCTATCTGAAGGCGCAGGGCGCCATCAGCGGTGAGCTGATGTCCATCCGCTTCACGGTGAAGACCATCGAGCGTCTGTGCGGCATCCTGCGCGGCCAGGTGGACGACGTCAGGCGCTATGAACGCGAGATCCGCAAGATCATCGTGGACAAGTGCGGCATGCCCCAGGAACAGTTCGTCAAGACCTTTCCGCCCCACGCGCTGAACTTGGCTTGGGCCGTCAAGGAGGCTTCTTCGGGCAAGCCCTACGGCGCCGTGCTGGGCCGTAACCTGCCGGCGGTGCAGGAACTGCAGCAGAAGTTGATCGACCTGCAATCCAGAGCCGTGGTGCCGCTGGAGGACCTGAAGGAAATCAACAAGAAGATGAACGAGGGCGAAAAGTCCTCACGCGATGCGAAGAAAGAGATGATCGAGGCCAACCTGCGCCTCGTGATCTCCATCGCAAAGAAGTACACGAACCGTGGCCTGCAGTTCCTCGACCTGATTCAGGAAGGCAACATCGGCCTGATGAAGGCCGTCGACAAGTTCGAGTACCGCCGCGGCTACAAGTTCTCGACCTACGCCACCTGGTGGATTCGGCAGGCCATCACGCGTTCCATCGCTGATCAGGCCCGGACCATCCGCATCCCGGTGCACATGATCGAGACCATCAACAAGATGAACCGCATCAGCCGGCAGCACCTGCAGGAGTTCGGCTACGAGCCCGACGCCCCCACGCTGGCCGAGAAGATGGAGATCCCCGAGGACAAGATCCGCAAGATCATGAAGATCGCCAAGGAGCCGATCTCCATGGAAACGCCGATTGGAGACGACGACGACTCTCACCTGGGCGACTTCATCGAGGACACCAACAACGTGGCCCCCGTGGACGCGGCCATGCAGGCCGGACTGCGTGATGTGGTCAAGGACATCTTGGACAGCCTGACCCCGCGTGAGGCCAAGGTGCTGCGCATGCGTTTTGGCATCGAGATGAGCACCGACCACACGCTGGAGGAAGTCGGCAAGCAGTTCGACGTCACACGCGAGCGCATCCGCCAGATCGAGGCCAAGGCGATCCGCAAGCTCAAGCACCCAAGCCGATCCGACAAGCTGCGGACTTATCTGGACAACCTCTGATTGCAGGCCATGTCGACCGGGTTGCGAGCGCGCTGCACGGTACTGTTCGCAGACCTGCGCGGCAGTACCGGTCTGTATGAGCGGCTGGGCAATGCGGCTGCGGCCGGACTGGTGACGAAGACTGTCCAGGCGCTTGCCGGCACTGGTGTCGCGACACATGGGCGCGTGGTCAAGACTCTCGGCGATGGCCTGATGGCCCTCTTCACCTCCTCTCAGGCGGGCGTGAGCGCTGCGTTGCGAATGCAGGCCATGATTGCCAAGGGACTGGACCGCAGTGAACCAGTGTCAGGCCTCGATCACCGTTCTTACGGACTTCGCCTGCATGTGGCCCTGGAGCATGGCGAGGTTGTCGAGCTCGGTGACGATATCTATGGTGATGCTGTCAACGTGGCGGCACGCCTGCTGGATCACTCCGGTGACCAGGAGATCCTGGTCACGCGTCACGTGCTGGAGCATCTGGACGAGCCTACCCGTGCGATGTTCCGCAGCCTGGACACGATCATCCTGAGAGGCCGCGAGCAGCCAGTGCGCGTTTTCACCTGTGCCGCGGCACCCCAGCGTGACGGACCTGAGACCTGTTTTGAGAACTGGGAGGACACCGCAGAGCCCGATGGCATCCGTCTGTGGAGCCCCACTGGCGAGATGGTGCTGGGCCTTGGGAGCCTGCCCGCGATGTTGGGCCGGGGAGCTCAGGCACAGTTTCTGGTGAACGATTCCAGCACGTCCCGTTCGCACGCGCAGATCGAATGGCGCGGTCAGTCGCTGCAGATCACAGACCTCAGTTCCAACGGCACCCACGTGCGCTTCAGCGACGGTGAGCTGGTGACGCTGCGCAGGTCCTCATGTGTGCTGCATGGCCGCGGCCAGATCGGCCTGGGGCGCCTGCCAGAAGTTGGGGCAAGCAGCACGATCGATTTCGAGCTGCTCCGGTTCGCCCGGACGAGCCCTGCGCCCTGAAGCGCCCTGCTCCTTCTGCCGCACATCCTCCAGCCATGCTCAAGCGGGCATGTTCCCTGCGAAGCCAGCCGAGGTGCCACGAGCCGCTGCCAGTCATCTTCGACGACGATAATCTTCGATTCAGCCATCCGCCCGACCATGCCGTTCCGACCCGAGCCTCCATACTCTCATGGCAGTGTGTCCAGGACGGCTGTCCTGCTGGTGAATCTGGGAAGTCCAGACGAGCCCACTGCCGCGGCCACACGCAGATATCTCGCGGAGTTCCTCAGTGATCCTCGCGTGGTGGAGATTCCGCGGGTCGTGTGGTGGCTGGTCTTGCACGGCATCATCCTCAACACCCGCCCTGCGAAGTCTGCGGCGAAGTACGCCACCGTCTGGACGGATGAAGGTTCGCCCCTGGTGTCAGGGACGAAGCGATTGACCGGAAGGTTGCAGGAGGCCTTGCAGCAGCAGGGGCATGACGTTCTGGTCAAGTGCGCGATGCGTTACGGTAATCCCTCGGTGCCCCTGGCTCTGGATGAACTTCGAGCGCAAGGCGTCACGCGCGTGTTGGTGTTGCCGCTGTACCCGCAGTACGCTGCTGCCACCACCGCCAGCGTCTGGGACAGCGTGGCCCGATGGTCGTCACGGTCCCGCCAGTTGCCCGAGTTCCGTTTCGTCAATCGTTATGGGGACGAACCTCTGCTCATCCGGGCGCTGGCCTCCAGCGTAAGGCGACATTGGGAAACCCATGGGCGAGCCGAGAAGCTGGTGATGAGCTTTCACGGGCTGCCGGAAAGATCATTGCATCTGGGCGATCCGTACCACTGTGAGTGCCACAAGGCTGCCCGCCTGCTGGCCGAGGCCCTTGAGCTGCCCAAGGAAGCGTGGCAAGTCACCTTCCAAAGCCGATTCGGCAAGGCGCAGTGGCTTCGTCCCTATACCGAGCCCACGCTGAAAGAGCTGGCCGCAACCGGCACCAAGTCGGTAGATGTCATCTGTCCCGGCTTCTCGGTGGATTGCTTGGAAACCCTGGAAGAGATTGCGCAGGAGGCCCGAGATGCCTTCTTGCAATCAGGCGGCACCTCTTTCCGCTACATCCCTTGCCTGAACGACGATCAAGGGGCTGTGCAGGCCATAGCCGAACTTGCGCTGCGACACTTGCAGGGATGGCCGAGCATTCAGGCCTTGGCAGATAAAGGGGTTGGGGAGTTACAGCGTCGCCTCGCGCTGGACATGGGCGCAACGGACTGACAATCCATCGCAAAGCTGCTGCTGAAGGAGCATCAGCGCCTGAACAGCCGCCGGATCAGGGGCCAGCTCAGCAACAGCACCACGACCCCCAGCAGCGTTGCCGATGCCGGTCTTTCGATGAAGACCGTCCAGCGTCCTTCTCCGATGGAGAGTCCGTTGCGCATCTGGGCCTCGGCCAACGGCCCGAGGATCATGCCCACGATCACGGGCGCCACAGGGAAGTCGTATCGCCGCATCAGGACCCCCACAAGACCCACGCCAAACATGAGGTACAGGTCGAAAGCGCTCTGACGCATCCCGTACACCCCCACCGTCGCGAAGATCAGGATGCCTGCATAGAGCTGAGGCCTGGGAACCTTCAGCAACTTCACCCACAGACCCACCAGGGGCAGGTTCAGCACCAGCAGCATCACGTTGCCGATGTACAAGGACGCGATCAGCGCCCAGACCAGCGTGGCCGAGGTGTCGAACAACTGCGGACCGGCCTGGATGCCGTAGTTCTGCAGGGCTGACAGCAGGATCGCCGCGGTCACGGAGGTGGGGATTCCCAGCGTCAGAAGCGGCACCAGCGTGGCGGTGACGGCAGAGTTGTTCGCCGCCTCAGGCCCCGCCACCCCTTCGATCGCGCCCGTGGTGCCAAACTCCTCCGGGTGTTTGCTGAGCTTGCGCTCGGCGGCATAGCTCAGAAAGGTCGGGATCTCAGATCCGCCTGCGGGGATGGTGCCAAACGGGAAGCCGATGGCGGTTCCGCGCAACCAGGCTGGCCAGGAGCGACGCCACTCCTGCCGTGTCATGTGAACGCGGTTCATGCGGTTCAACTGCTGCGCCTCACGGCCCTCGTACAGAGCGCCATACAGACATTCGCCCACCGCGAACAGACCCACGGCGACCAGCACCACCTCAATGCCGTCCATGAACTCGGGAATCCCGCCGGTGTAGCGCACCTGTGCGGTGATCTGGTCCAAGCCCACGAGTCCGATGGCCAAGCCGATGAACAGCGCAGTCAAGCCGCGCAGCCGGCTCTTCCCCAGCACGGCGCTGACCGTTGTGAAGGCGAGCACCATCAACAGAAAGTATTCGGGCGGCCCAAGCTTGACTGCATGCTCCGCCACGAAGGGGGCCGAAATGGTGACCAGTACCGTGGCCAGCGTGCCGGCGACGAAGGAGCCGATGGCCGAGGTGGCCAGCGCCGCACCAGCGCGGCCGTTGCGGGCCATCTTGAAGCCTTCCATGGCCGTCACCATGGTTCCGGTCTCGCCAGGGGTGTTCAGAAGGATCGAGGTCGTCGAGCCTCCGTACATCGCCCCGTAGTAGATGCCGGCGAAAAAGATCATGGAAGCCGTGGCGTCCACCTGCGAGGTGATGGGCAACAGCATGGCCACCGTAACCGCGGGCCCCAGACCCGGCAGCACGCCGATGGCCGTGCCGAGCGCACAGCCCACGAAGGCCCACACCAGGTTGATGGGGCTGGCTGCCGTGGCAAAGCCTTGAAGAAGATGCCCCCACCAATCCATCAGAACCACCCCGTGGATGTCAGGCCCGGCAGGCTGATGGCCAGGCCCTTGGTGAACAGCCAGTAGGTCGGCGTTGCAATGACGGCCCCCGTGCAGGTGTCCACCAACCAGGCCGATCGGTGCACCGGATCACCCTTGGCCAGCCGAAGGCCGCGGGCGGCCAACACAAAGCACAACGTACAGGCCACGATGAACCCCGCCCGCTCGATCAGGAAGGCGTTGAGCAACAACCCAGCGCCCACCCAGGCCAGGGCACGCCAATCGCCCTTGTCTGCGCCGCTGGGCGCCTCGACGTTGCGGAAGCCACCAGTCCAGGCCTGGCGAATGAGCATGCCACCACACAGACACAGGGCCAACGCTACGACCCAGGGCAGGAAGTTTGGGCCGACGCCCGCATAGCCGGCCGCCGAGGGGATGGACAGCGCCCCCCAGCCGATAAGGACGCCCAGAGTCAGGGTGCAGCCCCCGATCAGAAGGTGCACCTTTTGGAGGGCTGGGCGCATGGCTTGCATCCGGCCGGTGGCTTAGATCATTCCGGACTTGACCATGGTCGCGCGCAGGCTGGCGAACTCGCGGTCCACGAAGTCCTCGAACTCCTGGCCGCTCATCAGCGCAGGCGTCCAGGCATTTTTCTCCAGCGACTCGGCCCAGACCTTGGTCTTGGTGGCCTTCACCACCAGATCCGTCAAGGCTTTGCGCTGCGCCGCCGTGATGCCAGGTGCACCGTAGACCCCGCGCCAGTTGCCAATCTCCACGTTGATGCCCATTTCCTTCAGCGTGGGGATGTTGATGCCCTTGAGCCGGCTTGGTGAAGTCACGGCGATGGCCCGCATTTTGCCGCTCTCGATGTGAGGCGCAAACTCGCTGTAGCCGCTGCCCCCCACCGTGACGTTGCCGCCCAGGATGGCGGCAATGGCCTCACCGCCGCCACGGAAGGCGACGTAGTTGATCTTGGCCGCATCCACGCCCACGTCACGCGCGATCATGGCGGCGGCGATGTGCTCGGTGGACCCTCGCGAGCCTCCCGCCCATTTCACGCTGCCCGGGTCTTTCTTCAACTGTTCGACAACGTCCTTCATCGTCTTCAGCGGAGAGGCCGCCGGCACGACGAAGACGTTGTACTCGCTGGTCAGACGGGCAATCGGCGTCACCTGGCTCAGGCTCACGGGAGGCTTGCCGGTAATGATGCCGCCCAGCATGACGGCGCCCATCACCATCAAGGCGTTCGGGTCGGCCTTGCTGGCGTTGACGAACTGGGCCAGGCCGATGGCGCCGGCCGCGCCGCCCTTGTTCTCATAGGCCACAGAGCCTGCGCCTGCTGCCTGCAGGGCGGGGCCCAGCGCCCGGCCTGTGGTGTCCCAGCCCCCACCGGGATTGGCCGGAATCATCATCTTGATGTTGGTGGCGGCCTGTGCCGCCAGCGGCCAGGCCCCAGCCACTGCCGTTCCGGCCAGCAACTTCAGGAAATCGTCTCTGCGCATCGTGGTCTCCAGCATTTGAATGGAGGGATCGCCCCCCCCGGGCAGTCGTCATGGTGCCCAGCGCACCTGTCAAACGGCTGTCCTGGAGTTTGGGGTTATCCCTAGTCGGGGACACGTCAGGCGGGCGAAGACCGACGGGCGGTGACTCGATAATTGCCGCGCCTGATGAACATTCTTCTCGTCGAAGACAACCTCGCCCTGCAGGCCAGCTTGCGCCTGGCCTTGGAGAGAAGGGGCTTCAACCTGCGCGTGTGCGGTCGGGGCGACGAGGCGCTGCAGCACTGGGCGGCGCGTGAGCCCGATGTGGTGCTGCTGGATTTGAGCCTGCCCGGGCTGGACGGCCTGGAAGTGTTGAGGCAGGCCCGCAAGAGCGGGCGCAAGACGCCCGTGATGATTCTCACGGCCCGCGGCACCGTGGGCGACCGGGTGCTGGGCCTGAATACCGGCGCCGACGACTACCTGCCCAAACCCTTCGACCTGGACGAGCTGGAAGCCCGGCTGCGGGCCTTGCGGCGACGAGCGCCTGGCAGCGAGCCGTCGCCGAGCTTTTGTGGCTTGCAGGTGGAGAGCTCTTCTGGCGCGGTGTTGTACTGGGGCAATCCCATGGAACTGCCCGGGCGCGAAGCTGCCATGTTGCGCGCCCTGCTGGCCAGGCCCGGGCAGGCGATCGCCAAAGAGCGGCTGTTCGAGCTGGTGTTCTCTGGCGAGGCTGACGTGCAGCCGGAGGCGGTGGAGGTGGTGGCCTACCGCCTGCGCAAGAAGCTGCAGGGCACCGAGGCGTGCCTGGTCACCCTGCGCGGCCTGGGCTACCTGCTTCGTCCCACCCCGTGACGCACTCGCTTCAGCGCTATCTGCTCGTGGGCATCCTGGGCCCCGTGCTGGCCTTCATGCTGCTGAACGCATACAGCGTCTACCGACAAGCCCTGCAGGCGGCCGATACGGCCTATGACCGCACGCTGCTGGCGTCGGCCAAGGCCATCGGGGAACTGCTGGAGGTGGTGGAGGACCAAGGGCAGCCCCGGCTGCGCTCTCCCCTGCCCTACTCGGCGCTGGAAGCCTTCGAGGCTGACATGCGCAGCCGCATGTACTTTCGGGTCAGCGGATTCAGCCAGGAAATGGTGTCGGGCTACGAAGACCTGCCCCGCCCGCGCACCTCCCCGGGCTCGAGCGGGCCCTATGCAGCGCTGGTGGACTTCTACGACGCCACCTACCGTGACGAGCCCGTTCGCATGGCCGTGTTGTTGCAACCGGTGGCGGGGTCAGCTGGACAAGGCATGGCCACGGTGCAGGTGGCCGAGACGCTGGAGCTGCGGCGCGCGCTGGCTCGACAGGTGCTGCTGGACATGGCCTGGAAGCAGGGCGTGCTGATCGCCATGATCGCCGCCGTGGTCGTGCTGGTGGTGCAACGCGGCACCAGGCCCCTGCGGCGCCTGAGCCGTCAATGGCAATCCCGGGCTGAGGATGATCTGTCGCCGCTGAGTACGCAGCGGTCACCCAGGGAGCTCTGGCCCGTGGTCGAGGCAGCCAACGACGTGATGGCCCGCCTCGACCGCCTGCTGCGCCAGCAGAAGCGGTTCGTGCGGGACGCATCGCACCAGTTGCGGACCCCGCTGACCGTGCTGAAGGTGCAGGTTCAGTCGGCGCGGCGCGGCGATCTGGACCCGCTGGAAGCCCTGCGCGACATTGAATCCACCGTGGACGGGGCCACCGCGCTGGCCCAGCAGATGCTCGCCCTGGCCAAGGCCGAGCAGTTGCGCCAGCAGGAGGTGCCCGGGCCCGTGGACTGGGCCCAGACGGTTCGGGCCGTTGCGCTGGATCTGGCACCCCTGATGGCCGATCGGCAACTGGACCTGGACCTGCAGGCCCTGCCCTGCCCCGTGCTGGCCCACGAGTGGGGGCTGCGCGAACTCACACGCAACCTTCTGCACAACGCCATCCGGCACTCCCCGGGCGGCGGGCGGCTGCAGGTGCACCTGCAGCCCGATGACGCGCGAGCCGTGCTGAGGATCCGTGACGAGGGCCCTGGCATCACTGAAAGCCTGCGGTCGGTGCTGTTTCAGCCCTTCGCCCGGGGCGACAGCCCAGGCAGCGGCTCCAGCGGCCTGGGCCTGACCATCTGCCAGGAGATTGCACTGGCCAGCGGGGGACGCATCCAGTTGCACAACCGCACAGAGCCCGAATCGCGTGCCGGGCAAGGTGGAGGACCTGTCATCGGGCTCGACGCCGTGGTGACCTTGCCGCTGGCGGGCCCTCATTGAGAAGGACCGCACATTGAGTAAGCCGGAAGACGACCTGCGGCTGGACAAGTGGCTCTGGGCCGCGCGGTTCTACAAGACCCGCTCGCTGGCCACCCACGCCATCGGCGCGGGCAGGGTTCAGGTGAACGGACAGGCAGCCAAGGCCTCACGAAGCGTGCGCCCAGGTGATGTCGTGTCCTTGCGCCATGACGGCCCCGAGCGGACAGTCAAGGTGCTTGCCCTGAGCAGCGTGCGCGGCCCCGCCCCGGTGGCCCAGACGCTGTACGAGGAAACGCCGCAGAGCTTGGCGGCACGGTTGCAAGCGGCACATGCACGCAAGTTCGGCGTAGAGCCCGCACATGGCCATGAGCAGGGGCGGCCCACCAAGCGAGACCGCAGAACCCTGGTGGCATGGCAACGCTGGAGCGCCATCCTCGATTCCGGCGAATGAGTGGATGGCCCTGGTGACCCGGGGGTCTTGAATTCTTTTGACCCGACCCCAGTTCACTGGTTTGACAGACGTTTCCAACCCGCACATGCCCGCACAAGACCCCTTTTCGTCTGAAGTCCCCAGTTCAGCGCCTGAGACATCGGCAGCCCCGTCTCCCGCCCCCCACGCCGAAGCCGCAGCAGAGGCCACCCAGACGCCCGAGCAGCGCCTGGCCGACCTGGAGGCCCGACTGGGCAGCATGTCGGACGCTTATCTGAGAGCCAAGGCAGAGATGGAGAACATCCGCCGTCGCTCCGAGGAGGAGGCTGGCAAGGCACGCAAATTCGCCATCGAGGGCTTCGCGGAAAGCCTCCTGCCCGTGCGTGACAGCCTGGAGGCGGCCCTGGCGCTGCCCAGTGCCAGCAACGAGCAGTTGCTTGAGGGAGTAAACGCCACACTCCGGCAACTGGCCCAGGCGCTGGAGCGAAACAAGGTGGTGCCGATCGATCCGCCCGCAGGCACCCGTTTCGACCCCCACCAGCATCAGGCCATCAGCATGGTGCCCGCCGACCAGGAGGCCAATACGGTGGTCAACGTCCTGCAGAAGGGCTACCTGATTGCCGAGCGTGTGCTGAGACCGGCCCTGGTCACCGTGGCTGCGCCGAAATGACGGCGCCTTGAAACACGGCAAACCAGCCACAACTCCCCCACATCACATCCTTCAATCGGAGCAAGAACACCATGGGCAAGATCATCGGCATCGACCTGGGCACGACCAACTCGTGCGTGGCCATCATGGAAGGCAACAGCACCAAGGTCATCGAGAACAGCGAGGGCGCCCGCACCACGCCGTCCATCATTGCGTATCAGGAAGACGGTGAGATCCTGGTGGGCGCCTCGGCCAAGCGTCAGGCCGTCACCAACCCCAAGAACACCCTGTACGCCGTCAAGCGCCTGATCGGACGCAAATTCACCGAGAAGGAAGTGCAGAAGGACATCGACCTGATGCCCTACCGGATTGCCGCGGCCGACAACGGTGACGCCTGGGTGGAGGTGCGCGGCAAGAAACTGGCTCCGCCCCAGGTCAGCGCCGAAGTCCTGCGCAAGATGAAGAAGACCGCCGAGGACTACCTGGGCGAGGACGTGACCGAGG
>JBILSM010000261.1:0-2621 GCA_044372085.1 Rubrivivax sp. | reverse complement strand
GCGCCAGGGCGCCTGGGCCCTGTTGGACCTGGCCGAGCCGGCCTGCCACCTCACGGCCCACGAGGCGCAGGCCTGGTGCGCCTGGGCCGGCCGGCGCCTGCCCACCGAATGGGAGTGGGAGCGCGCCGCCCTCACCCAGCCCGAGGCCTTCGCCTGGGGCGAGGTCTGGGAGTGGACGGCCAGCGCCTTTACCCCTCTGCCCGGCTTCGAGCCCCACCCCTACCGCGACTACTCCGCGCCCTGGTTCGATGGCCGCCTGGTGCTGCGCGGCGCGTCGTTCATGACCCAGCCCCGCATGCGCCACCCGCGTTACCGCAACTTCTTCGAAGTCCACCGCAGCGACGTGCCGGCGGGGTTCCGCACCTGCGCGGTGGCCGGGTTCAGGGCTGAGGGCTGAGAGCGGTGGAGGGCCGGGCGGCAGGGCGTCCAGCCTCAGCCCCAGGCCAGGAACACGCCAAACCAGGCCTGCTCGTCGCTCCAGCGGCGCACCTGGGTGTAGCCGGCGCGGGCCAGCAGGGCCTCGAAACCATCAGGCGTCCATTTGTACGAGTTCTCGGTGTGGATGCGCTCACCGGCCGTGAAGCGGCGCTCGCCGCCGGGCCAGCGCACGGTGAGGCTGCGCCGGGCTTCGAGGTGCATCTCGATGCGGGACTCGGCGGGGTTGAACACCGCCAGGTGCTGCCATTCGCGCAGGCGAAAGTCCGCGCCCAGCAGGCGGTTGAGGTGGTTCAGCAGGTTGAGGTTGAAGGCCGCCGTGATGCCCAGTGCGTCGTCATAGGCAGCCTCCAGAACGTCTACCGGCTTGACCAGGTCCACCCCGATGAGCAAGGCGCCCCCCTGCGCGGCCTTGCGCGCCTGTTGCAGCAAGGCGCAGGCCTGCTCGGGGCTGAAATTGCCGATGCTGGAGCCCGGGTAGAACACCACAGCAGGCCCCTGGACCAGGCCTTCAGGCAGGGTCAGCGCGGTGGAGAAGTCCAGCCCCACGCCGGCCATGCGCATGTGCGGGTGCTCGCGCTGCAGGCACTGCAGAGACTGCCGCAGGAACTCCACCGAGATGTCCACCGCCACGTAGTGCCCAGGGTGCAGCAGCGGGAACAGCCGTGAGGCCTTGGCACAGTTGCCCGCGCCCAGGTCCACCAGTGCCGGCGCAGGGCCGGTGACGGCCAGCGCCGCCTGGGCGATGGCCGCGCCCTGCGCGGCGAAGACGGCCGCCTCGGTGCGGGTGGGGTAGTACTCGGCCGTCTCGGTGATGGCATCGAACAGGCGCGAGCCCAGGGCGTCGTAGAAGAACTTGGGCGAGGCGTGTGCCGCTGGCCCCCGCAAGCCGGCGGCGGCCTCGTCGGCCAGGGCGCGGGCGTCGCTGTCGTGCAGCTGAATGAAATCAGGCGTCATCTGGGGGCGGCTCACCGTTCAGGCATCCTGCATGTCCTTGCAGGTCACTCTAGCAGCCGGTGCCGGCTAGAGTACGCGGAGGTCGGGCGAGTGGATGTTCACGTGACCTGCGGGCCCGCGCCTTGTCATCGTCTTCACCCAGCTTCGGAGTCCTCCATGATCAGTCTGTCACCCTCCCGCACCCTCAGGGCCCTGATGAGCTGCGCGCTCATCGCCTTCGGCTCCATGCCATGGACCTTACTGCATGCGCAGCAGGTGTTTCGTGTCACCACCATCCCCGAGGAGGCAGCCACCGAGCAGGTGCGCAAGTTCACGCCGCTGGCGGCCTACCTGGAGAAGCGGCTGGGCATGAAGGTGGAATTCACCCCCGTGAGCGACTACCCCGCGGCCGTGGAGGCCCTGGTGAACAAGAAGGTGGAGCTGGTCTGGTTCGGCGGCTTCACGCATGTGCAGGCGCAGCTGCGTTCGGGCGGCAAGATCGTGCCCATCGCCCAGCGCGAGGAAGACACGAAGTTCCAGTCGGTGTTCATCGCCAAGACCGACTCGGGCATCAAGGCGCTGGCCGACCTGAAGGGCAAGCAGATCAGTTTCGGCTCGCAGAGCAGCACCTCCGGACACTTGATGCCGCGGCACTTCCTGCTGCAGGCGCAGATCAACCCGGAGAAAGATTTCAGGCGCATCGCCTACAGCGGCGCGCACGACGCCACCATCGCCTCGGTGGTCAGCGGCAAGGTGGATGCCGCCGCGCTGGACATCACGGTGTGGCGCAAGTTCGTCGGTGAGAACAGGGTCGACACCAAGGCCGTCAACGTGTTCTACACCACCCCCACTTTCTTCAACTACAACTGGTCGGTGCATGCGGACCTGCCGGCCGATCTGCGCGAGCGCGTGAAGAAGGCCCTACTGGACCTGGACCCCGCCACGCCCGAGGGCAAGGAAATCCTGCAGCTCAACCGCGCCACGCGCTACATCCCCACCACGCCCGAGAACTACAAGGGCCTGGAGTCGGCCGGCCGCAGCGCTGGCCTGATCTGAGCGCAGCGCGCCGCTCGTCGTGAGGCTTGAACTGCAAGAGGTGGCTGCGCGCCACCCCATGGCGCGCTCGGGCGCCGCGCCGGCGCTGCAAGACCTGTCGCTCGCCGTGGCCGCGGGCGAGCAGCTCGCCGTCATCGGCCCCTCGGGCGCTGGCAAGACCACGCTGCTGCAGGTGATGGCCTGCGCCATGCCGC
>JBILSM010000123.1:0-8676 GCA_044372085.1 Rubrivivax sp. | reverse complement strand
TTGGCCGCTGCTGGCCATCACGCTGCTCATGACCTTCGCCATTCCCTCGCTGGCCTACGTCGTCACCCGGCGCCTGGGGCGCATGGACATCAGCAATGCGGCCGCCATCGCCGCCCACTACGGCTCGGTCTCCACCGCCACCTTCTTCGCTTCCATGAGCTTTGCCACCGCGATGGGCACGCCCGCGGAAGGCTACATGGCCGCGATGGTGGCGTTGATGGAGTTCGGCGTCATCTACTCGCTGGTGCTCGCCCGGGTGGCGATGGGCCGCAAGGGCAACGCGCGCGTCAACGCCAGCGAATTGTTCATGAGCGTGATCCGCGGCCGCGGCATCCTGCTGCTGATCGGCGGCATGACCATCGGCTACATCGCCACCGACAAGCAGTGGCAGCAGATCTCGCCCTTCTACGAGGGCCTGTTCCGAGGCATGCTGATGCTGTTCCTGCTGGAAATGGGCATCACCGCGTCGCGCCAGATCAAGGCTTTCGGCCAAGTGGGGGTCTTCATGGCGGGCTTTGGCATGCTGATGCCCGTGCTGCACGGCATCGTGGGCGTGAGCCTGGCGCACGGGGCCGGGCTGTCGGTGGGCGGCATGTCCAGGCTTGGCGTCATTCGGACTTGGCGTCATTCGGGCGTGGCGTCATTCCACTGCGTGATCCGGCACGCGGGCAGCCGCCAGGGCCGGCTGGCCTGCCAGCATCGTCCGCAAGGTCTGCAGCGTGTCCGCCTCATGCAGCGGTTTGTCATCGCGGATGCGCAGCATGCGCGGGAAGCGAACGGCCACGCCGCTCTTGTGGCGCGGGCTGGCGTTCAGGCCCTCGAAGCCCAGCTCGAACACCAGGCTGGGCGCCACGCTGCGCACAGGGCCGAACTTCTCCAGCGTGGTGGCGCGGATGACCTTGTCCACCCTTGCGAACTCGGCGTCGCTCAGGCCGGAGTAGGCCTTGGCGAAGGCCACCAGCTGCAGGCCCTCAGGCCGGGCCGGCTCACGCCGGCGGATGGCCTCCACCACCGCCGCGGCCTCGGCGGCATCCGCCGGCGGGCGGCTCCACACCGCGAAGGTGTAGTCCGTGTACACGCCAGCGCGCCGGCCGTGGCCGGCCTGGGCGTAGATCAGCACCGCGTCCACGGTCAGCGGGTCCACCTTCCACTTCCACCAGAGGCCCTCGGCCTTGGTGCGGCCGCTGCCGTAGCGCGCGGCGCGGTGCTTGAGCATGAAGCCCTCCACGCCAAGCCCGCGCGCGCGCTCGCGCAGCGCGGCGCAGGCCGCCCAATCGGCCACCTCCACCTCGGGTGACAGCATCACCGGCGCCCCCTCGGGCAGGACCGGCTGCTGCGCCCGCGCAAGCAAGGCGCACAGGCGCTCGCGCCGCACCTGCTGCGGCAGGCCACGAAGATCCTGGCCCTCGTGCTCCAACAGGTCGTAGGCCACGAAGCGCAACGGCACCTGTGCCAGCACCTTCTTGGTCAGCAGCTTGCGGCCGATGCGCTGCTGCAGCAGGGCGAAGGGTGCAGGCTGGTCCTGCCCCGGCAGCCAGGCCAGCACCTCGCCGTCCAGCACGGTGCCTTCGGGCAGCGGGCGCAGCGCGGCCTCCAACTCGGGAAAGCGCCCGGTCATCAATTCCTCCCCGCGCGACCAGATCCACAACTGCGCATCACGGCGCACCACCTGGGCGCGGATGCCGTCGTACTTCCACTCCACCAGCCAGTCGGTCACGGGGCCGCAGGTGGCGTCGGCCGGCGCCTGTGGCAGCGCATGCGCGAGGAAAAAGGGGTAGGGATGGCCGGCGTCCAGCGTGGTGGCCCCGTCCTGCGCCACCAGGGCCTGGAAGCGCTGTGCGCTGGGCATGTGGCGCGCGTCGGTGTAGCCCATCATGCGCTGGGCCACGGCCTTGGGGTCGATCCCGGCGCCCTCGGCCAGCGCGCGCTGGACCAGCAGTTTGCTCACCCCGACCCGGAAGCCGCCCCCGATCAGTTTCACCAGCAGGAAGCGGCCCTGCGCGTCCAACTCGTCAAAGGCGGTGCGCAGGTGCCGCGCCTGCTCCTGCGCGCCCAGTCCCTTCAGGGGCAGCAGGCGCTGCTCCACCCAATGGGCCAGGCCCGCGTCGCTGCGGCCCGAAGGGGGCGGCAGCACATGGGCGATGGTCTCGGCCAGGTCGCCCACGGCCTGGTAGCACTCCTCGAACAGCCAGTCGTCGATGCCCGCCACGGCGCAGGCCGTCTGGCGCAGCAGCGCCGTGGGCACCACCTGGCGCGGCTTGCCGCCGGCCAGGAAGTACACCGCCCAGGCGGCGTCCTCGGGCGGGGCCTGGGTGAAGTAGTCCACCATGGCCGCCACCTTGGCCGTGGTGGCCGTGCTGGCATCCAGCTGCTGGAACAGGTCGGCAAAGCGGCGCATGGCCGCATGATGCCTGGGCGGTGTGCAGGGCGTGACCGGTGCGCTACGCGAGGGCCCTGCACACGCCCGTGAAGGCCCCGGCGCCCGCCGGGTCCAGCCCGCCTTCCAGCATCTCCTGGGTCACCAGCGTGATGCCCGAGGGTGTGACATGAAAGCCCCGCGCCTCGTCGGCCGCCCGGTCCACACCCGCGGTGAAGCCGTCCGGCAACCGGCAGCGCTTGTCCACGATGGCGCGGCGCAGGGTGACGCCGCGGCCCACGCGCGTGTCGGGCAGCACCAGGGAGTCTTCCACCACGCTGCCCTCGTCCACCCGCGCTTTGCAGAACAGCACGGAGCGCCGCACCACCGCGCCGCTGACGATGCAGCCGCTGGCCACCAGCGAATCCACCGCGTAGCCCCGGCGTCCGCCGTCCTCGTCGAACACGAACTTGGCCGGCGGCAGTTGCGGAATCTGGCTCAGGATGGGCCAGGTGTCGTCGTACAGGTTCAGTTCCGGCAGCACCCGCGTGAGGTCCATGTTGGCCTCCCAGTAGGCATCCACCGTGCCCACGTCGCGCCAGTAGGGCAGGCCTTCCACCGAGTTGATGCAACTGCGCGCGAAGCGGTGGGCGTACACGCGCCGCTGCCCGATCAGATGCGGGATCAGGTCGTGTCCGAAGTCGTGCCTGGACGTGAGATCGGCCGCGTCGTGCGCCAGTTCGGCAAACAGCACATCGGCATTGAAGACGTACACCCCCATGCTGGCCAGCGCCAGCGCCGGGCTCGACGGCAGCGGCGTCGGACAGGCCGGCTTCTCCTCGAAGGCCACGATGCGCTCGGCCTCATCCACCACCATCACGCCCAGCCCGCAGGCCTCGGCCAGCGGCACCTCGATGCAGGCCACCGACAACTCCGCGCCTCGGTCCACGTGCTCCTGCAGCATCACCGAGTAGTCCATCTTGTAGACGTGGTCGCCACCCAGCACCAGCACGTGGTCGGGACGCGCCTCGCGGATCAGGCCCTGGTTCTGCCACACGGCGTCGGCGGTGCCGTCGTACCAGCCCTCGCCGTGGCGCTGCTGCGCCGGCGCGATGTCGATGAACTCGCCCAGCGAGTGCGACAGGAAGCTCCAACCCCGCTCGATGTGCCGGATCAGGCTCTGGGCCTTGTACTGCGTGAGCACGCCAATGCGGCGGATGCCGGCGTTCACGCAGTTGCTGAGCGTGAAGTCGATGATCTTCAGCTGCCCGGCAAAGGGCACCGCCGGCTTGGCCCGGCCCTGCGTCAACTGCTGCAGCCGGCTGCCACGGCCGCCGGCCAGCACCATGGCATAGGTGCGCTGGGTCAGGTGGTTGCGTGGAAGATGAGGCATCGATGCACGGGGCGCGCGAAGCCCACACCGTAGCGGCTGCGTCGGGGTCCGGATTGCCCAGGCGCAAGACAGGCCCTCGTCATCTTCGTGAAGCCCTGAAGCGGCACACTCGGCGGGACACCCGGGCTGCACACTCCAGCCCGACGCTCTGCCA
This sequence comes from Rubrivivax sp., assembly GCA_044372085.1. Taxonomy (GTDB): domain Bacteria; phylum Pseudomonadota; class Gammaproteobacteria; order Burkholderiales; family Burkholderiaceae_C; genus Rubrivivax. The sequence goes on along the minus strand of JBILSM010000123.1, from coordinate 4,773 downwards.
GCCCTGCCCTGCCACAGCCTCACCGCGAACCGCGTCTGCCAGCCCATGACCATCCGCCACCTCGATCAGCTTCTCACGCCCCGCAGCGTGGCCGTCTTCGGCGCCTCCGACCGCCCCGGCAGCGTGGGGGCCACCGTCTGGCGCAACGTCCGGCAGGCTCCCTTCACGGGCCCGCGCTGGCCGGTGAACCCCCGGCGCGAGCGCCTGGGGGACGAGGCCTGCTTCGCCGACGTGGCCGCCCTGCCGCAGGCACCAGACCTGGCCGTGATCTGCACGCCACCGGCCAGCGTGCCGGGTCTGATCGAGGCCCTGGGCATGCGCGGCACGCGCGCTGCCGTGGTGCTGACCGCCGGACTGGACACCGCCACCAAGGCGGCCATGCTCAACGCCGCCGGCCGCCACCTGCTGCGCATCCTGGGGCCCAACTGCCTGGGCCTGCTGGCGCCGCACATCGGCCTGAACGCCAGCTTCGCGCACGTGGACGCCCGCCCCGGCGCCCTGGCCTTCGTGTCGCAGTCGGGCGCGCTGGTGACCGCCATGTTGGACTGGGCCGCCGGGCGCGGCATCGGTTTCTCGCACTGCATCTCGCTGGGCGAGCATGCCGACGTGGACTTCGGTGACCTGCTGGACTGGCTGGCCGGCTGCCCCCACACCCGGGCCATCCTGCTGTACGCGGAATCGGTGGAGGGTGCGCGGAAGTTCATGTCGGCCGCGCGCGCCGCCGCGCGCAACAAGCCGGTGCTGATCGTCAAGGCCGGACGCTCGGCCCAAGGCCAGGCAGCCGCGGCTTCACACACGGGCGCGCTGGCCGCCTCCGACCTGGTGCTGGACGCCGCCATCCGCCGCGCGGGCATGCTGCGCGTGGACACGCTGCAAGACCTGTTCGACGCGGCCGAGACCCTGTCGCACTTCAAGGGCCCCATCGTCAGCGACGCGGCACTGCAGGCACCCGCCGCCGGCACGCTGATGCTGGTGACCAACGGCGGCGGCGCCGGCGTGCTGGCCGCCGATGCCTGCGCACGTGAAGGCGTGGCGCTGGCAGCCCTGAGGCCCGAAGACCAGGCCACGCTGGAAGCGGCGCTGCCGCCGAACTGGTCGCGCGCCAACCCCGTGGACATCATCGGCGACGCGCCGGCGGAGCGCTATGTCCACACCCTTCGCACCCTGCTGCAGGCGCCGGGCGGCAGCACCGTGCTCTTCATGCATGCCCCCACCGCCATCGTGCCCAGTGCCGATATCGCACGCGCCCTGGTGGCCGAACTCGGCCCGCTGCTGCGCGCCGCGCCCGGCCGGCTGCAGGCCTGCTGGCTGGGCGCGCAGGCGGTGCAGCAGGCGCGTGAGATCTTCGACACCGCCGGCATCGCCTGCCACGACACACCGGAAAGCGCGGTGCGGGCCTTTGCCATGCTGGCCACCTACCGGCGCAACCAGTTCGAGCTGATGCAGACGCCCCCTGTGCACCGCACGGCAGGCGGCGCCACGGCCACGCTCGGTGCCGTCATCGACCGGGCTCTGGCCGAAGGCCGCGAGATGCTCACCGAGCCCGAGGCCAAGGCCTTGCTGGCCGCAGCAGGCGTGCCCGTGGTGCCCACCACCATCGCCGGGCCCACACCGCAGGCCGCCGCACAGGCCGCGCGCACGCTCGGCTTTCCCGTGGTGCTGAAGGTGCTGTCGGCTCAGATCTCGCACAAGAGCGACGTGGGCGGCGTGGCGCTGAACCTGGAGTCCGAGCTGGACGTGGCTGCTGCCGCCCAGGCCATCCTGGCGCGCGCTGTGCAGCAGCGGCCGGATGCGCACATCGCAGGCTTCACCGTGCAGCCCATGGTGCGCAGGCCGCGCGCGCTGGAGCTCATCATCGGTGCCAGCATCGACCCTCAGTTCGGCCCGGTGATCCTCTTCGGCCAGGGCGGCACGGCCGTGGAGGTGCTGGCCGACCGCGCCGTGGCCTTGCCGCCCCTGAACACCGCGCTGGCCCGCGCGCTGATCGAGCGCACGCGCGTGGCCCGGTTGCTGCACGGCTGGCGCGATGTGCCGCCCGCCGACATCGACGCCGTGGTGGGCACCTTGCTGGCGGTCTCGCAACTGCTGGCCAGCGAGCCGCGCATTGCCGAGATCGACATCAACCCGCTGCTGTGCGACGCCCAGGGGGCCCTGGCGCTGGACGCCCGCGTGCGCGTCAGCGCCTCAGGTCCGGGCGGCGCCGAGCACTTCGCCATCCGCCCCTACCCGCAGGAGCTGGTGGAAACCGTGCAGTGGCAGGGCCGAGCGCTGGTGCTGCGTCCCATCCGGCCCGAGGACGAACCCCAGCACGCCGCTTTTGTCGAGCGCCTGGACCCGCTGGACATGCGCCTGCGCTTCTTCTACAGCCGCCGCAGCATCGGCCACACCGAGATGGCGCGGCTGACGCAGATCGACTACGAGCGCGAGATGGCCTTCATCGCCACCGCCGCGGACGCGGCTGGCCGGGAGGAAACCCTGGGCGTGGCCCGCGCCGTAGCCGACCCCGACAACGAGCAGGCCGAGTTCGCCATCGTCGTGCGCTCCGACCTCAAGGGCGGCGGCCTGGGTGAGCTGTTGATGCGCAAGCTGATCACCCACTTCCGCAGCCGCGGCACGCGGCGCATGGTGGGCGACGTGCTGAAGGAGAACGAGCGCATGCTGGAGCTGTCCCGGCACCTGGGCTTCGAGGTCGACCCCGCTGTTGCGGAACCTGACATTACCCGCGTGGTCCTCATGTTGCAGAGCGGCGAAGCTGGATAGCGACCGGGACCTGACCCCTAGCGTCAACTATCCTGACCTTCGCTGAGGCAATGCAGCACGGCTTCACTTGGCGTTGTGCCTCCAAACGCCATCCCATCCTACTGGCGGTGGCGCAGCCTCCAGATGCCTGGTGCGAGCTATGAACACGCGACAGCAGACATCGCCAGGGTTCGCCTCAAGCCCTCGTTCGAACGCTTCGAGCGCATCGGCAAACTGAAGTGCTCGATACGCTGCGAGACCCTGCTCAAAGCAGTCGCGCATCTTCAGGACTTCACTGGCAATCTGTCCCTTTCGGCCAAGGAGCTCATAACAACACACTGCCGTGTCGCTGCCTGCCACACTGATCTTGTCAACCTCGCGACCTTCGAACTCTTCCCGTGCCGCAGCCCAAGTCCTCTCGCAGATCAGTATCCGTGTGCCATAGGCCTTGTTGATTGACTCCAACCGCGATGCGAGGTTCACCGTATCACCGACCACAGTGTAGCCCTGGGCTACAGACGAACCGATGTTTCCAACGACCACTTCACCTGTTGCCAAGCCTACCCGGGCAGAGACCTCAGGAAGATCACGACGAAATCCCAGGATCTCCGAGAGTTCCGGGCGGAACCTCTCTAGCGCAGTCATTTGTTCGAGGGCCGCCGCGCAGGCCCGTGCGGCCTGACTCTGGCGCTCACAAAACGGCGGCCCCCAAAAGGCCATCACCGCATCGCCAATGTACTTATCGATTACCCCTAAGTTATTCGACACCGGCTCGCTCATCAACTCAAGGTAGCGGTTCAGCAACCGCACCAGCGTTGTTGGCTGAAGGCTCTCGGAAATCGAAGTGAAGCCCTGCATATCGGCAAACATCACTGTCATCACCTGACGCTCACCTCCACTGCCGGCCCTGTCCGTGTGCTCAATGACCTGATCAACGATGCGCGGATCGATGTACTTGCCTAGCCTTTCGCGGATGCGCTCCTTTGCTCGTAAATCGTGCAGCATGTCGCGAAAGGCCAGCGAAAGGTCCTGGATCTCGTCGCGGCTCTGAACCAGAGGATCGAAGTCTCTTGAGCCTTGGCGCACTTCAACAGTTGCGCGCACCAGTCGAATCAGTGGGCGCACAAGCGAACGTGAGAGGAAAAAGGCCATCAACACTGCTACCACGCCGCTGAGCAACGTAAGCCCAAGGTTGAAGCGCTGTGCTGCATTCTCATGACTCACAGCAGCGAGCGCGGACTCCTCTGTCATCTGTTGCAGTCGGGAGTTCGCCTCCATCAAGACACGGTTCAGATCGTCTACTTCCTTGCCTATCAATGCCATCGCCACAGGATCCAACCCATTCTGACGGTCTGCCCTGGAAAGTTGTGCGTCGAGCTCGCGAAACTCAAAGGCCACCGCCATCAACAGGGGTTCGAGGGCAGCGAACTTCATGCGATCTGCTTCTGACAGGGCCCTCTGCTGGCCGTCTTGAATCAGCTCCCGAGCACGCTGCATCGCTGCTGAAATTACCTCAGTCGGCACGACCACATCCGTTGCAGTCTGCGCTCCGCTTACGCTTCGACCCGGAGCATAGAACGAGAGTTCCCGATTGCGCGCGTGGACTTCGACGTCACTGAGTATGCGCGACAGTGGTGCATGGTAAGAAGCAATCGTCACCACTTCGCGGTTCAATTGTGCAATTCGCTCAAGCGAATACAGCGCGACCGCCGTCGTTCCTGCGACGAGTACTGTGGCCACCCCAAAAATCTTGCTACCGACTTTCATGGATCGTGGCTCGCCATTACGCGGCTATTGAGGTTTAAGCAAATCATGTCGACCGATAGACTTCCAGCGCAGTACATGTGGTGAGACTTCGGACTTGAAATCGCCTTTTGTCCCCTGGAGTGGTGCAACTCCTGAGCCCGGAGAAGGCTGATGTGCGCGATGCTCGGGACTCAGCGCTGGAAGGCCGGCACCCGAGTTGGGGCAGTATCGCTGAGGCTTTGCAGGCCCTCAAGCTGCATGTAGCGCCGGTTCAGGCTCCACTCGTCG
>JBILSM010000260.1:0-2633 GCA_044372085.1 Rubrivivax sp. | reverse complement strand
GCGCCAGATTCGTGACCATGAAATAAGGCATGGTTTCGGCCGCACCGCTGGCCACTTTGGCCACAGTGGCGTTGATGCCGGCCGCGTGGTCTTTGGGGGCGATCACGGCGTGTGCGCCCGCACCGTCGGCCACACGCAGGCAGGCACCCAGGTTGTGCGGGTCGGTCACGCCGTCCAGCACCAGCACCAGCGCGGGGCCGCGCCCTTCGTCCTCCACGGCGTCCAGCACATCGTCCAGCGAGTGCGAGGTCTTGAGTGGCGTCACGCGGGCCACCACGCCCTGGTGCCGGCCCGAGCCGGCCAGGCGCGCGAGCCGGGCGTCATCGCTGTCGATGAGCTTCACGCCTGCGGCCTGCACGCGCTCGACGAACTGGCGCATGCGGGCATCGCGCCGGGTGGCGTCCACGTGGACCTCGGTCACCGAAGCGGGGGCGGTCTTGAGGCGTACCGTGACGGCATGGAAGCCGAACAACACTTTGTGGGTCATGCGCGCATTGTCGCCACGGCCATCAGCACGCCGATCAGCACGGGCTGGTGGACCATGTAGAAGCTCAGGCTCCAGCGGCCCAGCACGGCCAGGGGGCGCACCGATGACGCCACGGGGCCTGCGAGGGCCGCCGGCCGGTGCGCCAGCAGCCAACGGCCGGCCGCCAGGCCCCAGAGCATCACCCCCAGCCAGGGCAGCAGCGGCACGAAGTCTTCCGTGATGGGCTTGCGCGTGACGAGGCCCACCCAGTTGGTCCAGCGGGCATCAAAGAAGGGGTGCGCCACCAGCATGGGCAGCAACAGGCACGCCAGGCCCAGCGGCCACAAGGCGCCCCGCAGCGGAGCGGCCAGGCGCAACAAGATCAGCATCACCGCAATGGCGTGCAAAACGCCAAAGCTGATCCAGCTGCCGGGGAACATCACCGCCGAACCAGCACTCACCAGCAGCGCACACCCAGCGATCTGCGCCCAGCGCCGCCAGAATCGAAGGTCGAAGCGGGCGCTGAATGGCGGTCTGCGAGGATTCCCCTGGACGCCCTGCCCCGCCTGCAACGCCACCGCCTGCGACAGCCCGGCGCAGAACAGGAACAGGCTGACGATGGCCGTGCGCTGCCAGGTCCAGAACGGGTCGGCGTAGAAGTTTTGGCGTGGGGCCCAGAAGCCCAGGTGGTTGAGGTCGAAACAAAAATGGAAGGCGGCCATCCAGACGATGGCCAGCCCCCGCAGGGCGTCCAGGCGCTGAAACCGGGTGACGCCCGGCGGCTCAGCCATCCCCCAGCGCCTTGCCTTCGGCCGCCAGTTTCACCAGCAGCGGCGCGGGCTCGAAGCGCGGGCCGTGCCGGGCCGCCAGCTCGCGGCAGCGCGCCACGAAGGCCGCCAAGCCCCGGGCATTGATGAACTGCAAGGCCCCGCCCTCGAAGGGCGCGAAACCCCAGCCCAGGATGCTGCCGACGTTGCCGTCGGCCACCGAGCGCAGCACGCCCTCCTCCAGGCAGCGTGCGGCCTCGTTGGCCTGGATGAACATCAGGCGGTCCCGCAGCTCGCCCGGGTCCGGCTGAGCCTGGGCCACCGGGTAGCGCTCGGCCAGGCCGGGCCACAGGCGCCGCTGCGCACCGGCGGCCTTCTGTGAGGCATCGGGCCAGTCGTAGAAGCCCTGGCCGGCCTTCTTGCCTACCCGGCCCAGGGCGCACATCTCGCGGATGACCGACAGCCCCGGGTGCTCGGCCACGCTCCGGCCCTCGGCCGCCAGGTCGCGCTGCGTCTGCTCGGCCACGTGCAGGCCCAGCGACAGCGACACCTCGTCCTGCAGCGCCAGCGGCGGCATGGGCATGCCGGCCTGCTGCCCGGCCACCTCGATGCTGCGCGGGTGCACGCCCTCCTTCAGCATGGCGATGCCTTCCATCACGTAGGTGGCGAACACCCGGCTGGTGTAAAAGCCCCGCGCGTCGTTCACCACGATGGGCGTCTTGCCGATCTGCTGCACGAAATCAAAACCCCGCGCCAGCGTGGCATCCGAGGTCTGGCGGCCCACGATGATCTCCACCAGCGGCATCTTGTCCACCGGGCTGAAGAAGTGCAGGCCGATGAAGTGGTCAGGCCGGGCGCTGGCCTGGGCCAGCCCGGTGATGGGCAAGGTGGAGGTGTTGGAGGCGAACACGGCACTGGCGCCCATCACGGCCTCGGCCTTGGCCGTGACCTCAGCCTTCACCGCGCGGTCCTCGAACACGGCCTCGATCACCAGATCACAGCCCGACAGGTCGGCAAAGTCGGTGGTGGGCGTGATGAGGGCCAGCAGCGCATCGCGCTTCGTCGGCGTACTGCGGCCCTTGCGCACCGCGCCGTCCAGCAGACCCTGCGACCAAGCCTTGCCGCGCTCGGCACCCTCTTGCGAGCTGTCCAGCAGCACCACCTCCAGGCCGACCTTGGCCGCCACGTAGGCGATGCCGGCCCCCATCATCCCGGCCCCCAGCACACCCAGCTTGCGCACCTTGGCCGCAGACTGACCCGCCGGTCGCGAGGCCCCTTTCTTCAGCGCATTGAGCTGATGCCACAGCGTGCCGATCATGTTCTTGCTGGCCTGCGACATGGCACACGCCGCGAAGTAGCGGCTCTCCACCTCACAGGCCGCCTCGAAGCCCAGCAGGCCG
>JBILSM010000259.1:0-2635 GCA_044372085.1 Rubrivivax sp. | reverse complement strand
CAGGCGCAACGCCGGAGGGCGCGCGGGCCGTCGGTGCTGCAGCAGCGTTGCGCAGCCCGCCGTTCATGGCACGACGCCACTGCGCTGCGCTCATGACCGGTCCCCCCGCGAATTCATGCCGGCTTGCCCAGGATGCCGCGCGGCCGGAAGGCCAGCACGAGGATCAGGATGACGAAGGTGAACACCACGCTGTAGGTGGGCGCGTAGGCCAGGCCATAGGTCTCGGCCAGCCCCAGGATGACGGCACCCAAGGCCGCCCCCACCACGCTGCCCATGCCGCCGACGATCACCACGATCAGCGATGCCAGCAGCAGCCGCGTGTCCTCTCCTGGCACCATGGACAACTCCACCGCGCCGATCACGCCGCCCAGACCGGCCAGGCCAGCACCGAGCATGAAGGTCATCGCAAACACCAGGTTCACGTTGACGCCCGAGGCCGCCAGCATCTGCCGGTCGTCCACGCCGGCGCGGATCATGGCACCCACGGTGGTACGGGTGAGCAGCCACCACAGGAACACGCCGATGGCCACCCCGGCCACCAGCAAGCTGAGCCGGTAGGCCGAATAGGCCTTGATCAGCGGGATGTTGCGGATGGGGCCCTGCAGCCATTCCGGGGCCTCCATCTGATGCACCTGCGCCGTGAAGGCCCACAGCAGCAGGTCAGCAATCACGATGGAAAGTCCGATGGTGACCATGGTCTGGCGCAGGTCCTGCCCCTGCATGTGGCGCAGGATCAGCACCTGCATCAGCAGGCCGGCGATGGCTGCTGCCAGGAACCCGGCGGCCAGGGCCAGCACCCACCAACCCGTCTTCTCTGCCACGAAGAATCCCACGTAGCCGCCCAGCAGGTACAGCGAGCCGTGCGCAAGGTTCACGTTGCGCATGAGCCCGAAGACCAGCGTGAAGCCGCTGGCGACGATGAAATACAACGAGGCCAGTGTCAGGCCGTTGAGCAGCGTGACGAAGTACAGGCGGGTGTTGTCCACCACGGCCCACATCGAGAACACGGCGATGGGGCCGCCGATCAGCAGCCAGGCCCAGAAGCGGGCGTCCCACTTCACGCGGCATGCTCCCAGGCGCGGGCCGGCGAGACGGGTGGCTCCTTGGCGAACACGCCATCCTTCATCACCGCCAGGATGCGCTTGGGGTCGCGCAGGATGGACAGGTTGGCCAGGGGGTCGCCGTCCAGCAGCAGCAGGTCGGCCAGGTAGCCTTCCTTGACGAGACCCAGCTCGTGCGGCCGCATCATCACCTGCCCGCCGTAGAGCGTGCAGGAGCGGATGGCCTCCATGGGCGTGAAGCCCAGGTATTTCACGAAGAGCTCGAGGTCCCGCGCGTTCTTGAGATGGGGATTGAAGGCAAAGCCGTAGTCACCGCCGGGCAGCACGCGCACGCCGCGCCGGTGCATGGCCTTGAGGGATTCACAGGCGGCGTCCCACTCCTCCTGATAGCCCATCTCAACGGCCTTCTCGTGGCTCACACCCCAGGGGTCAGCCTCGTACAGCAGGGCATAGAGGATGCCGATGCCGGGCGCCACGAAGACTTCGTCGCGCACCGCCTCCAGCATGTCCAGCGCCTCGGTGTCGGTGAAGCTGGCGTGGTAGATCAAACGGATGCCGTGGCGCAGCGCCTGCTTCACGCTGGCGCACGAGCGCGCGTGCACGACGATGCGCTTGCCCCGCATACGCACCTCCTCAGCGCACGCGGCCACCTCGGCATCGGTCATCCAGGTGGTCTTGGCGTCCGCACCCGGCACGAAGTTGTCGCCCGACAGGTTGAGCTTGACCGTGTCCACCCCGTACTTCAGGAACATACGCGTGACCTTGCGCAGATCTTCCGCGCCATTGACCACCACGCCGAAACTGAACTCCGGAAACGGCAGGTGCGGCAGCATCTCGTCACCCAGGCCACCGGGCACCGTGATCTCCTGGCTGGCCGCCAGGTAGCGCGGCCCGGGGATCTGGCCGGCCTCGATGGCGTTGCGGATCACCACGTCCAGGCGCGGCTTGGCGCAGGCCGCGCCCAGGCACGAGGTGAAGCCGGCCTTGAGGTAGTTGTGCGCCACCTTGGCCGTCCACAGCACGTGCTCCTCCAGCGGCATGGTCTGGATGCCGGCCAGCGAGGCCGCGTCATTCCAGGAGAAGTGGGTATGGGCCTCGGTCATGCCCGGCATCAGCGTGGCGCCGGCAGCATCCACCACCAGGGCATCACCCGCACTCACGCCACCGGCGCTGCGTCCCACCTGCACGATGCGCTTGCCCCGAACACGCACGCTGCCCGCGTAGGGCTGCTGCTGCCCGGTACCGTCCAGGATGCGAACGTTGGTGAAGAGGACTTCGCTGGTCATGCTCATGTCACCTGCCCTCCTCAGGCCGCCCAGCGCGTGGTGCGCGCATGACGCACCGGTGGCGCACGGTGGAACTCGCCGTCCTTCATCACGGCCAGGATGCGGGCCTTGTCCTGCAGCACGGTGATGTCGGCCAGCGGGTCACCGTCGATGAGCAGGATGTCGGCCAGACACCCCTCGCGGATGTAGCCCAGTTGCTTGCCCATCTTCATCATCGGACCGCCCCAGGCCGTGGCCGACAGCAGCGCCTCCATCGTGCTCATGCCGATGTACTTGACGAAGTACTCC
>JBILSM010000122.1:0-8718 GCA_044372085.1 Rubrivivax sp. | reverse complement strand
CTTCGAAGATCAGCGCGGTCTTGTCGCCGCGGCCGGCCTCGACATGGCGGTCCAGGCAGTTGTAGGAGGCGTTGAGCGTGCCGTCCTCGAACCACTTGAACATCGGCGCCGTGCTGCTGTTGAGCACCTTCGTGAAGGGCGTCTTCCAGGAGATGAACTCGCGCGCCAGGCGGGCCCAGTAGCCTTCGTAGTCGGCTTCGGCCTCGGCGCAAAGAGCCTGGTAGCCGGCCATGCCGCTGACGGCAGCCGCCGCAGCCAGCTCGGCCGGGGGCAGGTAGGTCTTGGTGGCAGAGGCTTGTTCGCTGGACATGGTTGTCTCCTGATGTCGGCTTGATTCGAAGGTCTCACGCGGGCCACAGGGCCGGGAGAAGGGCATTGCGCCGGGGCAGCACTCTGAAGAATCGCTCTGACTGACGCCTTACTCTGTCAAGTCAAACTGCTGACGACGGGGCCCTTGCGCAAAAACTTTGTCATGTTGGCGCACCTACAATTTCCCGCATCGGGATCGACCCCAGGTCGACCCAGCCTTCCGGCCCTCCCGGCCGCTGTGGCGCCTGAGCCGGCGCTTGTACGGGCGCCTATCCGCCTTTTTCCGCCACTTCCCCCCGCCCCATGAGCACAACTGAACTCTCCAGCCGGCGCCGCCTTCACGGCCTGCCCGGGCTGATCTTTGCCAGCCGCTGGCTGCAGCTGCCGCTGTACCTGGGGCTGATCCTGGCCCAGGCGGTGTACGTCTACCATTTCTGGGTGGAGCTGGTGCACCTGGTGGAGGCGGCCTTCGGCAGCCAGGCCGCGCTGCAGCAGTTGGTCACCAGCATCGGCTACAAGGCCCTGGCGATCAAGGACGCCGCCGGCAACATCATCGGCTACGAACCCATCAAGCAGCTCAACGAGACCATCATCATGCTGGTGGTGCTGGCGCTGATCGACGTCGTGATGATCAGCAACCTGCTGATCATGGTGATCGTGGGCGGCTACGAGACCTTCGTCTCTCGGCTGAACCTGGAGGGCCACCCCGACCAACCCGAGTGGCTGAGCCATGTGAACGCCTCGGTGCTGAAGGTCAAGCTGGCCACCGCCATCATCGGCATCAGCTCCATCCACCTGCTCAAGACCTTCATCAATGCAGCGAACTACGAGGAGAAGGTTCTGTTGTGGCAGACCATCATCCACATCGCGTTCCTGTTCTCGGCCCTGGCCATCGCCTATGCGGACAAGCTGATGTCCGGCCACACGCCGAAGTCCAGTCACTGACCCCCGGCCCAGGGACTCACGCGCCGTCTGCTGGCGGGCCGTCCACTGGCGCCGGCCCTGCCTTGGAGGGCGATCGCAGGTGAATGGCGGCCTTGGCCATCAGGTTGGCTGAAATCGGGGCCGTCACGAACAGGAACAGCGTGATCAGCAGTTCGTGCACGCCCAGGCTGCCCCGCGCAGCGCTCAGCAACATGCTGGCCAGCAGCACGCCGCCCACGCCCAGCGTGGTGGCCTTGGTGGGGGCGTGCAGGCGCATGAAGAAGTCTGGAAAGCGCAGCATGCCCACCGCACCCACCAAGGCGAAGAAGCCGGCCACCACCAGCAAGGCCGCGATGGCGGCCTGCCAGGCCCAGTGCAATTCGTCCATCGTGCAGACCCTCCTTCGCTTTACTCGATCACGTCGCCGCGACTGAGGTAGCGCGACAAGGCCACCGTCCCGGCAAAGCCCAGCAGCGCGATCAGCAGCGCCGCCTCGAACAACAGCGCCGTCTGCAGGCGCATGCCCAACAGGATCACGAGCGCCACCACGTTGACGTACAGGGTGTCCAGTGCCAGCACACGGTCGGCCGCTTCAGGGCCCTTGATCAGGCGCCAGGCGCACATCACCAGCGCCAGCCCGATGCACCCGGAGGCGAAATCCAGCGCCAGGTCGATCATGTGCGCACCCCTTCGAAGATCTCGCGCAGCGGGCTCTCGTAGCGCTGCTTCATCTGCTGCGCCATGGCCTGGGCATCGTCACAGTCCAGCGCATGCACGAGGATTTCCCAGCGTTCGTCGTCGACCACGCAGGACACGGTGCCCGGCGTCATGGTGATGATCGAGGCGAACAGCATCACGCCCGTGGGATCCCGAATCTCCAGCGGCACGCGCACCCAGGCCGGTGCCGGCCGCGCCGCCGGGCTGAGCACGATGCGCGCCACGGCCACGTTGGACATCACGATGTCCCACAGCACCACCCACGACAGCCGCCATGCGGCAGCGACCGAATGCACACGGCTGGCAGGCCCGAGGAAGCCGTGCACCAGGCGCGGCACCACCAGACCGAGCACGACGCCGCTGAGCACATGGGCCAGGGCCAGGCTTTGCTGCATCAGCAGCCACAGCACCACCAGCAGCAGGGACAGCAGCGGGTGCGCCAGCCAGCGGGGCGCGGCGGGGCGCGGGTGCAGGCCTGGGGGCGGTGTGGTCTTCACGGCTTGGCTTCCTGGGGGGCGGGTGCGGTGGGCGGGGCTTGTGCGGCCGAGGCGCCGGGAGCAGCCGGTATCGGGAAACGGTAGGGGCGCGCCGTCTGCGCGTCCAGTCCCGCCTCGCCCAGCACCGCGCGGGCATAGGCGCCACGGTCCAGCAGTTGCTCGGCAGCTTGCGTGGTGTAGCGCTGGATCGGCGCGGCGAACACGCTCATGGCCACGGTGGCCGCCAGCAGGGCCAGCGTGGCCGCGAGCAAGGTGGGGCTGGCACCCGCCCCACCTGAGGTGACCGAGGCCCTGTCGGAGGGCTCGACCCGCACGTGCCAGAACAGCACGCTGCCCGCGCGCGCCAGGCCCAGGAGCGTGAGGAAACCGCCGCCCAGGATGACCGCCCAGAGGACCCCCTGCCAGGCGTGGGCACTGGAAGCCTCCAGCATCAGCAGCTTGCCGATGAAGCCCGGCAGGGGCGGCAGCCCCGCAGCCGATGCAGCCGCCAGCAGCATCAGGCAGCCCAGCAGCGCCGGCTGCGCCACGGGCGCTGCGGGCACCAGCTTGTCGGCTGCTTCACCGCGCTGGGACGCCACCAGTTCCGAAAGCAGGAAAAGACCGGCCACCACCAGGGTGCTGTTGGCCAAGTAGTACAGCGCTGCCGCCCAGCCAGCACTGCCGAACAGCCCGATGCCCAGCAGGATGGTGCCCACCGAGGCCACCGTCAGCCAAGCCACCAGGCGCTCCAGGGTGCGCGCCGCCAGAGCGCCCAGCACGCCAAGCACGCTGGTGGCCAGGGCCAGGGGCAGCAGCAGCGGCTCGGCCGCCAGGGCGGAGTCACCGGCCTCGGGCCCGAAGATCACGCCCTGCACGCGCAGGATGGCGTACACGCCCACCTTGGTCATGATGGCGAACAGGGCGGCCACCGGCGCCGCCGCCGCGGCGTACGTGGCCGGCAGCCACATCGACAAGGGTGCCAGCGCCGCCTTGAAGCCGAAGACGACCAGCAGCACCAGGCCGGCGGCCTGCACCACCATCGCGTCCGGCCCCTGCACCATGGGCACGCGCAGGGCCAGATCGGCGTAATTCAGGGTGCCCGTGCGCGCATAGAGCAAGGACACCCCGATCAGGAACAGCGCCGAGGCCAGCAGGTTCAGCACCACATAGTGCAGGCCGACCTTGAAGCGCTGCCCGCCCTGCCCGTGCACCATCAGCACGTAGGAGGCGATCAGCAGCACCTCGAAGAAGACAAACAGGTTGAAGAGGTCACCGGTGACGAAGGCGCCGTTCAGGCCCATGAGCTGGAACTGGAACATGGCGTGGAAATAGCGCCCGTGGGCATCCCAGCCGCCACTGGCGTACAGCAGCACCGGCAGCGCGACCAGGCTCGTCAACAGCAGCATCATGGCGCCCAGGCGGTCCACCACCAGCACGATGCCGTAAGGCGCGGGCCAGTCACCCACCCGGTACACGGCCAGCACGCCGCCAGCGGCCTGCCACACCAGCAGTGCTGACAGGCCCAGCCCCAGGGCCACCGACACCAGGCCGATGCGCCTGGCCCACTTCAGCTTGTCAGAGGCATGGCCGCTGGACGTGCCCCCGTGGTCGCCCAGGATCAGCAGTGCCATGGCCGTGAAAGCCGGCAACAGCACGGGCAGCACCGGCAGGTGCTGCCACCACCAGGCGCTGGTCAGGGCCGTCACCGCCCGCCCTCCGGGGCATCGGGTCTGGCGTCCACGTGGTCGCTGCCGTTCTCATGGCGGCTGCGCAGCGCCAGTTCGATGACAAAGCCCGTGGTCGCGAAGCCGATGACGATGGCCGTCAGCACCAGAGCCTGCGGCAGCGGGTCGGCAAAGGGGCCGGAGCCCACCACGATGGGCGGCGCCCCTGACCACAGGCGTCCCATCGCGAAGATGAACACGTTCACCGCATAGCCCAGAAGGCTCAGGCCGAGCACCACGGAGTAGGTGCGCCCGCGCAACAGCAGGTAGATCCCGCAGGCGACGATCCAGCCGATGCCCGTGGACAGCAGGAACTCCATCGACATCAGCGGGCTCCTTCAGGTGCGGCGGCGTCGCCGGCTGGCCGGTCAGGCGAGGGGCCGGACGCGGGCTCCTTGCTGGCCGCCCCCAGCACGGACAGCATGAGCATGGTGGAGCCCACCACCGTGACATACACGCCCAGATCGAACAGGGCGGCGGTGGCCAGCGGCGCCTCGCCCAGCAAGGGCAGCACCGGGTGGCCGTGCGCGCTGGTGAGGAAGGGGTGCCCGAACACGAAGGCGCCCACCCCCGTGAGGCCCGCGATGGCCAGGCCCACGCCGATCCAGCGGATGAAGCGGCGCCCCGCCTGGGCGTGCAGCACCGCCTCGGCCCGGGCCTGGCCCATGGCCATGTACTGCAAGACCAAGGCCACGCCCGTCACCAGGCCGGCGATGAAGCCCCCCCCGGGCAGGGCGTGGCCGCGCCAGAAGATGTAGACGGTGGCCACCAGGGCCATGGGCAGCACCAGGCGCGCACCCACGCGCAGCATCAGCGGCTCACGCGCGAAGCTCCAGGGGCGGCCATGGGAGTCCAGACCGGGACGCCGGGCGCGCATGCCGTCCAGCAGCGCCAGCACGCCCACTGCGGCAATGCCCAGCACGGTGATCTCACCGAAGGTGTCATAGCCGCGGAAATCCACCAGGATCACGTTGACCGAATTGGTGCCGCCACCGGCCGGCACCGACTGCTGCAGGAAGTACCAGGAGATCGAGTCGTGGTCAGAGGTGAGCATCAGCCAGGTCAACCAGGCGATGCCCCCACCCCCGGCCAGCGCCAGCAAGGCGTCACGGCCGCGCCGGCCGAGCTTGGACTCCACGGGCGAGAACTGCGGCAACAGGGCCAGGCCCATGAGCAGCAGCGCCGTGGACACCACGTCCACCGACAACTGCGTCATGGCCAGGTCGGGCGCGGACAAGGCCACGAAGCTGAGCGAGGCCACCAGCCCCACCGCGCCGACGAGCACCGTGGCGGTGAAACGCTGGCGGTGCAGCACCACCACCGCCGCACCCGTGACGAGCAACAGCGCCCAAACCGTGACCGACAGGGCCGAGGCCGGGAGCAGCGCCCGCGTGCCGGCCTCGGGGGCCGCGCCAGGCCCGGTGAGGAAAGGCCACGCGGCCAGCACGATGGCGCTGGCCACCGTGCTGGCGGCATAGCGTTGCAACGAACCGTTCTCCAACGCCGCAGTCAGGCGCCCGGCCATGCCGAGCATGCCGTCCATGCAGGCCGTGAACGCCACCTTGCCCGACCATTCGCGGGGCTGGTACCGGTGCAAGGCGCCGCTGCGCCGCAAGCTCAGGTACAGCCAGGCCCCGCCGCCCAGCGCCACCGCGCTGAGCGCCAGCGGCAGGTTCAGACCGTGCCACAGGGCGAGTTCGAAGGCCGGCGCCGGCGCCCCCAGCACCACCGTGGCCACGCTGGACACCAAGGGCCCGGCCACGGTCATGGGGGCCAGGCCCACCGCGATGCACAAGGCCACGAACACCAGCACGGGCGCCTTCATGCCCCACGGCGGTTCATGGGGTTCAGGCTGGGGCCAGGTGCCGCCCGGTCGGCCGAAGAAGGTGTCGTGCACCAGACGCAGCGAGTAGGCCGCGGAACACAGGCCGCCCACAGTGGCCAGCAGGCCCACCACCCACGACACCCAGGGCGCGCCGCCCCAGAAGCCGCCGCTGCCGGCGTGCAGGGCCTCGTACAGCATCATCTCCTTGCTGATGAAGCCGTTGAACGGTGGCAGGCCGGCCATGGCCGCACTGGCCACCAGCACCAGCGAGCCCACCACGGGCATGGCCGCCATCAGCCCGCCCAGGCGCCGCATGTCGCGCGTGCCCGTCTCGTGGTCCACGATGCCTGCGCTCATGAACAGGGCCGCCTTGAAGGCGGCGTGGTTCAGGATGTGGAACACCGCTGCCACGGTGGACAAGGGCGAGGACAGACCGATCAGGAAGGTGATCAGACCCAGGTGGCTGATGGTGGAGTAGGCCAGCAGGCCCTTGAGGTCGTGCTTGAACACGGCCACGAAAGCCGCAAAGACCATGGTCACCAGGCCCGCCGTGGCCACGATGTTCTCGAACAGCGGCGTGCCCCCGAGAACCGGATACAGCCGCATCATCAGGAACAGGCCCGCCTTGACCATGGTGGCCGAGTGCAGATAGGCCGACACCGGCGTGGGCGCGGCCATGGCCTCGGGCAGCCAGAAGTGGAAAGGAAACTGCGCGCTCTTGGTGAAGCAGCCCACCAGGATGAGCCCCAGCGCCACCGGGTACATCGGGTGTGCCTTGATCTCGTCGCCCCGCGCCAGCATGGCCGAGAGGTCGTAGGTGCCGGCCATCTGGCCCAGCACGACGATGCCGGCCAGCATCACCAGCCCGCCGCCGCCCGTCACGGCCAGGGCCATGCGTGCCCCGGCGCGCGACTCCTCACGCCCTCCCCAATAGCCGATGAGCAGGAAGGAGGAGATGCTGGTGAGCTCCCAGAACACCATCATCAGCAGCAGGTTGTCCGACAGCACGATGCCCAGCATCGCCGCCATGAACAGCATCAGCGTGCCGAAGAACTTCCCGGCCGGGTCGTCGTGGTGCAGGTAGAAGGCCGCGTAGAGGATGACCAGCAGCCCGATGCCCGTGATCAGGCCGGCAAACATCAGGGCCAGGGCGTCCAGCCGGAAGTTGAGGTTCAGGCCGATCGCGGGGATCCACTCGGCTTGGTACAACAGGGTGCGCCCGGCCAACACCTCGGGGGCCAGCGACAGCAGCACCGCCAGGGCAGCGCCGGCCACGCCGGCCGCGGCCCAGGCCGTGGCCTGTCGCCGCAGTGGCGACGAATTGCTGCCAATGCCAAAGCACAGCAGGGTGCCGGCCACCAGGGGCAACAGGATGATGAGGGCCAGGGGATTCATGGGCGGACGGATTCTTGCAGGCCCGCAACCTTCCCACCGCATTCCCTTCACACCGGATTGGAATTCACACCGCCGGTGGGCGCAGGCACCGCCCGGGCCAGTCGGCACCCTTCGCAGCCACCCCTCGTGGCCACCCTGCGGGATCAACTCCGGTCAGCATCGCCCAAGGCCCGGTCGATACACTGCGGCGTCACCATGGCACCCCACGCCGGCCCGTGGCCAGCCTCGGCGCCAGCCCCACCGCCCAACGCACCACCATGACCACCACCATCCGCCACGCCGACCTTGTCGACACCGTTGCCGCCGCGCTGCAGTACATCAGCTACTACCACCCGGCCGACTACATCGCCCACCTGGCCCGCGCCTACGAGAGCGAGGCCTCACCCGCTGCGAAGGACGCCATTGCGCAGATCCTGACCAATTCACGCATGTGCGCCGAGGGCCACCGCCCCATCTGTCAGGACACGGGCATCGTCAACGTCTTCCTGAAGATCGGCATGGACGTGCGCTTCGAGGGCTTTCCCGGCTCCATCGAGGACGCCGTCAACGAAGGCGTGCGCCGCGGCTACCTGGACCCGGACAACACCTTGCGCGCCTCCGTCCTGGCCGACCCCCTGTTCGAGCGCAAGAACACCAAGGACAACACCCCCGCCGTGGTGCACATGAGCGTGGTGCCAGGGAACACCGTGGACGTGACGGTGGCCGCCAAGGGCGGCGGCAGCGAGAACAAGAGCAAGTTCATCATGATGAACCCCAGCGACAGCATCGTCGACTGGGTGCTCAAGACCGTGCCCACCATGGGCGCCGGCTGGTGCCCGCCCGGCATGCTGGGCATTGGCGTGGGCGGCACGGCCGAGAAGGCCATGCTGCTGGCCAAGGAAGTGCTGATGGAGCCCATCGACATGTTCGACCTGCTGGCGCGCGGCCCGTCCAACAAGCTCGAGGAAATGCGCATCGAGCTGTACCAGAAGGTGAACGCCCTGGGTATCGGCGCGCAGGGCCTGGGCGGCCTGACCACGGTGCTGGACGTGAAGATCGCCACCTGGCCGACGCACGCTGCCAGCCTGCCGGTGGCGATGATTCCCAACTGCGCCGCCACGCGCCACGCGCATGTGGTGTTGGACGGCTCGGGCCCGGCCTTCATGGAGCCGCCCAGCCTGGACCTGTGGCCGAAGGTGAACTGGGTGCCCGACACCCAGAAGAGCCAGCGCGTGAACCTCGACACCCTCACCCCCGCCGCGGTGGCGAGCTGGAAGCCTGGGCAGACCCTGCTGCTCAACGGCAAGATGCTCACGGGGCGGGATGCCGCGCACAAACGCATCCAGGACATGCTGGCCAAGGGCGAGAA
>JBILSM010000258.1:0-2636 GCA_044372085.1 Rubrivivax sp. | reverse complement strand
ACGTGTTCAAGGTCATCAAGGACTTCTATCCGCCGCAGAAGGACACCACGCGCGAACAGATCAAGGGCAAGTACCTGCTGGTCAAGCAGCACGACCGCGTGGGCCGCATGGCTGACACCCTGGAGTACAGCAACGTGGCCTTCCCTCGCGCGCGCTTCGAAGAGGAGTTGATCGCTGAGTTGCGCCACTTCTGCCCCAGCCTGATAGAGGAGGACGGCGAGATGCTCGTCATCCGCCACCTCTACATCGAGCGCCGGATGATCCCGCTGAACATCTACCTGCAGGACGCCTCGCAGGCAGGCGACCAGGAGCAGATCGAACGCGCCGTGGTGGAGTACGGCAACGCCATCAAGGACCTGGTGGCGGCCAACATCTTCCCTGGCGACATGCTGTGGAAGAACTTCGGCGTCACGCGCCACGGCAAGGTGGTGTTCTACGACTACGACGAGATCGAGTACATCACCGACTGCAACTTCCGTCGTGTGCCGGTCGCGCGCAACGAGGAAGACGAGATGTCGGGCGAGATCTGGTACGCCGTCGGCCCCAAGGACGTGTTCCCCGAGACCTTCGGCCCCTTCCTGCTCGGCAACGCCGCGGTGCGCGATGTGTTCATGAAGCACCACGGCGATCTGCTGGACGCCGCCTTCTGGCAAGGGCACCAGGAGCGCATCATCAACGGACACGTGCACGACGTGTTCCCGTATGAGCCCGTCAAGCGCTTCGCCCACCACGCCGAGCCGCAGACCCGTCATGCGGCAGGCGCCGACTGACTATCGAGCAGCGGGGCCATCTTGGAGACCTTGCGCGACATCCTGGAGCTTGGAAGCTACGCGGTCACCGTCGTGGCCTTGCCCTTTGCGGTCTGGGTGTTCGTGACGGAGCAGCGCAAGGAGCGCGAGAACGAGGAGGAAGAGGCCTTTCAGCATCTGTCGGACGCCTACAACGCCTTCCTTCAGGTGGTGCTGAACAACGCAGACCTGCAGTTGCGCACCTCCTCGGCACTGCCCAACCCCACGCCCGAGCAAAACGAGCGCATGCTGGTGATCTTCGACATGTTGATTGCGCTCTTCGAGCGGGCCTTTCTGGTGGCCTACAAGGACGACATGAATCCCACGGAGCGCCGGCGCTGGAACTCCTGGGACGACTTCATGCGCGAGTGGTGCCGACGCGAGGACTTCCAGAATGCCCTGTCGTTGCTGCTGCGTGGCGAGGACCCGGCATTCCAGGCCTACATCCGGCGCGTTGCCGATGAGGAACGCCAGGCGCCAGGCATGGCGCTGTCCCGCTGAGCAGATCACCGCGCTTGCGGATACCCACCATTGAGTCTGCTGACGAACCTGCTGACGAGCCTGTTGACGAACCTGCTGACAAGGAGCCCTCCATGCCTGACCCCATCGTCATCGTCTCCGCCGCCCGTACGCCCATTGGCGGGCTGCTGGGCGACTTTGCCAACCTCGCCGCCTGGGAGCTGGGTGGCGTGGCGATCCGCGCCGCCGTGGAGCGCTCGGGCGTGCCGGCTGACCGCATCGGCGAGGTGCTGATGGGCAACTGCCTCATGGCCGGCCAGGGCCAGGCGCCCGCGCGCCAGGCCCTGCGCCACGCCGGCCTGCCCGACGCCACGGGCGCGGTGACGCTGTCCAAGATGTGCGGCTCAGGCATGCGCGCCATGATGTTCGGCCACGACATGCTGGCCGCGGGCAGCGTGGAGGCCGTGGTGGCCGGCGGCATGGAGAGCATGACCAACGCCCCGCACCTGATGTTCGCCCGCAAGGGCGTGAAGTACGGCGCGGCCACGATGTTCGACCACATGGCCATGGACGGTCTGGAAGACGCCTACGAGCGCGGCAAGGCCATGGGTGCCTTTGCCGAGCAGTGCGTGGCCAAGTACGCCTTCACGCGCGAGGCGCAGGACACCTTCGCCATCACCTCCACCA
This sequence comes from Rubrivivax sp., assembly GCA_044372085.1. Taxonomy (GTDB): domain Bacteria; phylum Pseudomonadota; class Gammaproteobacteria; order Burkholderiales; family Burkholderiaceae_C; genus Rubrivivax. The sequence continues at coordinate 702 of JBILSM010000258.1, read as the reverse complement.
CCCGCGCCAAGGCCGCCAACGAGGACGGCAGCTTCGACTGGGAGATCGCGCCCGTCACCCTGCCGGGCAAGGCAGGCGACACCGTCATCACCCGCGACGAGCAGCCCTTCAAGGCCAAGCTGGACAAGATCCCCTCGCTCAAGCCAGCCTTCAAGAAGGACGGCACGATCACCGCCGCCAACGCTTCCAGCATCAGCGACGGCGCAGCAGCTCTCGTCATGGTGCGCGAGAGCACGGCGCGCCAACTGGGCCTGCAGCCGGTGGCGCGCATCGTCAGCCATGCGGTGCATGCGCAGGAGCCGCAGTGGTTCTCCACCGCGCCGGCCGGCGCCATTGCCAAGGCGCTGGCGAAGGCGGGCTGGCATGCAGAGGATGTGAACCTGTGGGAGGTGAACGAAGCCTTTGCCGCCGTGACGATGGCGGCGATGGCGGAGTTCAAGCTGCCGCACGACATCGTCAACGTGCACGGCGGGGCCTGCGCCCTGGGCCACCCCATCGGGGCCAGCGGTGCGCGCATCGTGGTCACCCTGCTGGGGGCGCTCAAGAAGCGCGGCCTCAAGCGCGGCATGGCCGCGCTGTGCATCGGCGGCGGCGAGGCCACGGCGCTGGCGGTGGAGATGCTGTGACCGAGCTGCTGCCCGGCCCCGCGCAGGCGGTGGTGTTTGCCGGCGCGGTGTTCGTGCTCAACGCCACGCCCGGGGT
>JBILSM010000257.1:0-2659 GCA_044372085.1 Rubrivivax sp. | reverse complement strand
CACCTGGCGGCGCTGGACGAGATGAGCCGGGGGCACATGATTGCCGATGCCGTGGCCGTGATCGGCACCATGGACATCGTGTTCGGCGAGATCGATCGATGACGCAACTGTCTGATTCCACGCGCGCGCGGTTCGACCGCGAAGTGGCCAAGTACCCGGCTGACCAGCGCGCATCGGCCGTGATGGCCTGCCTGTCCATCGTGCAGCAGGAACAGGGCTACGTGTCGGCTGAGGCCGAGGAGGCGATTGCGGCGCACCTGGGCATGCCGCCCATCGCGGTGCACGAGGTCACCACCTTCTACAACATGTACAACCAGCAGCCGGTGGGCACCTTCAAGCTCAACGTCTGCACCAACTTGCCGTGCCAGCTGCGCGGCGGCCAGAAGGCCCTGGATCATGTGTGCAGCCGCCTGGGTGTGGAGCCTTACGGCACCACGGCCGATGGCACCTTCACCGTCCAGCCCAGCGAGTGCCTGGGGGCTTGCGCCGACGCGCCCGTCATGCTGGTCAATGACCGCAAGATGCTCAGCTTCATGAGCCACGAGCGGCTCGATGACCTGATCGAGACCTTGAAGGCGCAGGGGTGAACACCATGCAAGACCTGTCCTTCCTCTCCCGTTTCCAGGCCTCCGGCGCTGAAACCTGTTTCCACGAGCGCCACATCAACCCGCAGATCTACGCGGGTTTGAACGGGCGAAACTGGAGCCTGCAGGACTACATGGCCCGGGGTGGGTACTCCGCGCTGAAGAAGATTCTGGGCGCCGATGGTGGCCCGGGCATGACGCCGGAGCAGGTGATTGCCGAGGTCAAGGCCTCCGCCTTGCGTGGGCGGGGTGGCGCAGGCTTCCCCACCGGGCTGAAGTGGAGCTTCATGCCGCGCCAGTTTCCTGGCGCCAAGTACCTGGTGTGCAACTCCGACGAGGGCGAGCCAGGCACCTGCAAGGACCGCGACATCCTGGCCTACAACCCGCACATCGTCATCGAAGGCATGACCATCGCGGCCTACGCTATGGGAATCGCGGTCGGCTACAACTACATTCACGGTGAAATCTTCGAGGTGTACGAGCGCTTCGAGGCCGCGCTGGAGGAGGCCCGCGCCGCTGGGTTGCTGGGCCAGAACATCCTGGGCTCGGCCCACAGCTTCCAGCTGCACGCCCACCACGGCTTTGGTGCCTACATCTGCGGCGAGGAAACGGCGCTGCTTGAGTCCCTTGAAGGCAAGAAGGGCCAGCCCCGCTTCAAGCCTCCGTTCCCGGCGAGCTTCGGCCTGTACGGCAAGCCCACGACCATCAACAACACCGAGACCTTTGCGGCGGTGCCGTGGATCATCAACCACGGCGGTCAGGCTTACCTCGAATGTGGCAAGCCCAACAACGGCGGCACCAAGATCTTCTCGGTGGTGGGCGATGTGGAGAAGCCGGGCAACTTCGAGATTCCGCTGGGCACGCCGTTCTCCAAGCTTTTGGAGCTGGCCGGCGGGGTCAAGGGCGGCCGGGCCTTGAAGGCGGTGATCCCGGGCGGGTCGTCGGCGCCCGTGCTGCCGGCGCACATCATGATGGACATCACGATGGACTACGACGCCATCGCCAAGGCGGGCTCCATGCTCGGCTCGGGTGCCGTCATCGTGATGGACGAGACGCGCTGCATGGTCAAGAGCCTGCTGCGCCTGAGCTACTTCTACCAGCACGAAAGCTGCGGCCAGTGCACGCCCTGCCGCGAAGGCACGGGCTGGCTCTGGCGCATGGTGGACCGCATCGAGCACGGCAAGGGACGCCCCGAAGACCTGGACCTGCTGGATTCGGTGGCCGACAACATCAAGGGCCGCACCATCTGTGCGCTCGGCGACGCCGCGGCCATGCCGGTGCAAGGCATGCTCAAGCACTTCCGTGATGAGTTCGCCTGGCACGTCGAACACAAGACCTGCAAGGTCCCGCAGCCTGCCTGACGGACGAGACACCCAGTCATGATCGAACTCGAACTCGACGGCAAGAAGGTCAGCGTGCCCGAAGGCAGCATGGTCATGCATGCAGCCGACGCGGCGGGCACCTATGTGCCGCACTTCTGTTATCACAAGAAGCTCAGCATCGCGGCCAACTGCCGCATGTGCCTGGTGGACGTGGAAAAGGCGCCCAAGCCCATGCCGGCCTGCGCCACCCCGGTCACCAACGGCATGATCGTGCGCACCAAGAGCGACAAGGCGATCAAGGCGCAGAAGTCGGTGATGGAGTTCCTCCTCATCAACCACCCGCTGGACTGCCCCATTTGCGACCAGGGCGGTGAGTGCCAGCTGCAAGACCTGGCGGTCGGCTATGGCGGCTCCGCCTCGCGCTACCAGGAAGAGAAGCGCGTGGTCTTCCACAAGAGTGTGGGCCCGTTGATCTCCATGGAGGAGATGAGCCGCTGCATCCACTGCACGCGCTGCGTGCGCTTCGGCCAGGAAGTCGCTGGGGTGATGGAACTGGGCATGGCCCACCGCGGCGAGCACTCCGAGATCACCACCTTCGTCGGGCGCTCGGTTGACTCCGAGCTTTCCGGCAACATGATCGACATCTGCCCCGTGGGTGCGCTCACCAGCAAGCCCTTCCGCTACAGCGCCCGCACCTGGGAACTGTCGCGTCGCAAGAGCGTGAGCCCGCACGACTCCACGGGTGCGAACCTG
>JBILSM010000256.1:0-2678 GCA_044372085.1 Rubrivivax sp. | reverse complement strand
CAGAGCACGCCTATTCTGCAAGAGCCAATCATCCGGGACCCGACAGTTATTGTCAAGGCACGCGCCACCCGCGCCGTAGAGTCGTCGCCCGTCTCTGCCCTGTGACCCGGTGCTGCCCGCTGCCCGCTGCCCGCTGCCCGCTGCCCGCTGCCCGCTGCCCGCTGCCCGCTGCCCGCTGCCCGCTGCCCGCTGCCCGCTGCCCGCTGCCCGCTGCCCGCTGCCCGCTGCCGGATGCCGGATGCCGGATGCCGGCTGCCATGGTCGACGGTGCGGCTTCGTGGGCCAGACAAGGGCAGTGATCTGTCACCCAGCCGTCGCCCAGCGCGCCTCAGACCTTCGTCGGCTCAGCTTCCAGCAGCCAGCTCGTGGCGCGGTGCAGTTCGATGCCGGGCGGCAGGTTCGCCACTGCGGGGGTGTACAGGGCCACCAGCATCATGCGTGCTTCGGGCCAGAAGGCGCGGGCGTCTTCGAGGGCGCGCAGTTCACGCGCCAGGGTGGACGCGTCCGACAAGTCGGCGCACACCTGCACCAACCAGATCTGACCCTCAGGCCATCGCGCGCAGAAGTCCACCTCGAAGCCACCCGGCGTCAGCACGTAGTCCACGGCGGCACCGCGACGGTGCAACTCATGCAGCACCGCCGTCTCCAGCGCATGGCCGACGTTGGGTTTGCCTGAGGGGTCGAACAGCGCCATCAAACCCGTGTCCACCGGGTAGACCTTGCGGGGGTTGACCTGCCGGCGCCGCGCCGAGTCCGTGGCCAGGCCCACGGTGCTGAGCAGGAAGGCATCTTCCAGATGGGCCAACATCTGGTGCAGCGTGTCCTTGCCCACGGCCGTGCCGCGTGAACGCAGATCACTGAAGAACTTGTGGATGCTGAAGGCCCCTGCCGCGTTGCCCAACAACTGCTGCACCAGCCAGCGCAAGATCTGCGGCTGGCTGAGGTTGTGGCGCTCCATCACGTCACGCAGCAGCACCACATCAACGTAGTTGCGCAGAAGTTCATGCCGCGTGCGGGTGTCCATCCCCTGGGCCTCGGGGAAGCCGCCCACGCGCAGGTACTCGGCCAGATCGTGGGTGAGTTGCGAGTGCTCGGCCTTGGTCAGGCGGTTCGCGCTCCGGCTGGGCTCGCGGCCTGCGTGGCGCAGCGCCTCGCGGAAGCTGAAGGGCGTGACCACCGCCTCCAGCGCCCGGCCTCGCATGCTGGTGGCCACTTCGCGTGACAGCAGCTTGGCCGAAGAACCGGACACGAAAAGCTCGATGTTTTCGGTGTCCAGCAGGCGCCGGACGAACAGCTCCCAGCCGCTGACAAGTTGGATCTCGTCGAGGAAGAAGGTGCAGCGCTGACCATCGCGCCACTGGGGGTGCAAGCTGAAGTACTCCTCCACCAACAGGTCCAGATCGGCCGTGCGCATGCCGGCCAGGCGCTCGTCCTCGAAACTGAAGTACAGCAAGCCTTCGCGCGCGGTGCCCTGGGCGTGCCGATCTGCCAGCAGTTGCCACAGGAAGCTGGTCTTGCCTGCGCGGCGCATCCCGATGACGGCCAGCGCTTTGCCCGCCACCGCTGGGCACCACACGTCCCGACGGGTCAAGCCGGGCAGGCGCGCGGCCTGGGCATCCAAGATCTTCTGGCGCAGCAACGGACGGAAAGAGTCTTCCATCCGGCCTATTCTAGGTGGAATACGTATTTTTTAGAAGTACGTATTCTCAGACAAAGAGCAGGCGTTCGAGGATCTTCTCAGCTGAACGGGCTGAAATCCGGCCGGCGCTTTTCGAAGAAGGCCTGGAAGGCTTCGCGGGCTTCGGGGCTGCGCAGGCGCTGGCCGAAGATGTCGCCTTCGGTCTTGATGGTCTGCAGCACCAGCTCGCGCTGGGGTGCGCGCATCAGGCGCTTGGCGTCGCGCACGGCGCCCGGGGGCAGCTGGTTGAAGCGCTCGGCCACGCGGCGGGCGTGCGCCAGCAGTTCACCCGCCGGCAGCACCGCGTTGGCAATGCCGCACTCCACCGCCTGTTCGCCCGTGAAGGGGTCGCCCAGCAGCAGCTTTTCGGCGGCGCGGCGGTGGCCCATGAGCTGCGGCACCAGCAGGCTGGAGGCGTACTCCGGCACCAGGCCCAGGCTGACGAAGGGCATGGCCAGACGGGCTTCGTCGCTGACGTACACGAAATCGCAGTGCAGCAGCAGTGTGGTGCCCACGCCGATGGCCGCGCCAGTGACGGCAGCCACCACGGGCTTGTCGCAATCCACCAGCGCCTTCATGAAGCGAAACACCGGGGCCTCGGCCGAGTTGCTGCCCTGGCCGGGCGGGCGGCGCATGAAGTCTTCGATGTCGTTGCCGGAGGTGAAGACGCCCGGCTGGCCGGTGAGAAGCACGGCGCGCACGGCGCCATCGGCCTGGGCAGCGGCGAGCGCCTGCTCCATGGCGGTGTACATCTCGCCAGTCAGCGCGTTCTTCTTCTCGGGCCGGGCGATCTCGATCGTGGCCACGCCATTGAGAACGCCCGTGCGGATGTGAATGCTCATGTCAGCCCCCTGCTCAAACGCGCTCGAAGATGCCGGCCGCGCCCTGGCCCATGCCCACGCACATCGTCACCATGCCGTACTTCAACTGGCGGCGGTGCAGCGCGTGGATCACGGTGGCCGAGCGGATGGCGCCCGTGGCGCCCAGCGGGTGGCCCAGG
>JBILSM010000121.1:0-8862 GCA_044372085.1 Rubrivivax sp. | reverse complement strand
CTGCTCCACCTCCACCAGGTGGTTGGCCTTGAGCGTGCTGCCCGTGGACACGAGATCGACGATGGCGTCGGCCAGGCCCGTCAGCGGCGCCAGCTCCATAGAACCGTAGAGCTTGATGAGGTCCACGTGCACGCCCTTGTCGCTGAAGTGCTGGCGGGCGATCTGGGTGTACTTGGTGGCCACGCGGATGCGCGAGCCCTGGCGCACGGCGCGCGCGTAGTCGAAGGCCACGGGAGCGGCCACGCTCATGCGGCAGCGGGCGATCTTCAGGTCCAGCGGGCGGTACAGGCCGTGGTCGTCGTGCTCCAACAGGGTGTCCAGGCCGGCCACGCCCAGATCAGCGCCACCATGCTGTACGTAGGTGGGCACATCGGTGGCGCGCACCAGCACCACGCGCACGTCTTCGCGGTTGGTCGGCAGGATGAGCTTGCGGCTCTTCTCCGGGTCTTCCAGCACCTCGATGCCGGCGGCGCGCAGCAGCGGCAGCGTCTCCTCGTAGATGCGGCCCTTGGACAGTGCGAGCGTGATCATGGCAGCGGCCCGTTCAGAGTTCACTTCAGGCGCTCGATATCGGCGCCCACGCCGCGCAGCTTGTCTTCCATGCGGTCGTAACCCCGGTCGAGGTGATAGATGCGGTCCACCACGGTCTCGCCCTCGGCCACCAGACCGGCGATGACCAGGCTGGCTGAAGCGCGCAGGTCGGTGGCCATGACGGTGGCGCCGGACAGACGCGGCACGCCCTGCACCACCGCCGTGTGCCCGTCGATCTGGATGTTGGCGCCCAGCCGCAGCAGTTCGTTGACGTGCATGAAGCGGTTCTCGAAGATGGTCTCCGAGACCTTGGACGCGCCTTCAGCGATGCAGTTCACCGCCATGAACTGCGCCTGCATGTCGGTGGGGAAGGCCGGGTACTCGCTGGTGCGAAAGCTCACGGCACGGGGGCGGCCTTGAGCGCGCACGCGGATCCAGTCGTCGCCGGACTCGATCACCGCGCCAACTTCGCGCAGCTTGTCCAGCACGGCATCCAGATGCGAAGCCCGGGCGCCACGCAGCGTGACATCGCCGCCCGCAGCCGCCACGGCGCACAGGAAGGTGCCGGTCTCGATGCGGTCCGGGATGATGCGATGCGGGGTGGCCGGCGCGTGCAGCGCGTCCACGCCCTGGATGCGGATGCGGCTGGTGCCGTGGCCCTCGATGCGCGCGCCCATGCCGATGAGCATCTCGGCCAGGTCGGGGATCTCGGGTTCCTGCGCGGCGTTCTCCAGCACGGTCTCGCCCTCGGCCAGGGTGGCGGCCATCAACAGGTTCTCGGTGCCGGTCACCGTGACCATGTCGGTGGTGATGCGCGCGCCCTTCAGGCGTTGGGTCTTGGCGATGATGTTGCCGCGCTCCACTGTGATCTGCGCGCCCATGGCTTGAAGGCCCTTGATGTGCTGGTCCACCGGACGCGAGCCGATGGCGCAACCACCGGGCAGCGAGACGATAGCCACACCAAAGCGCGCCAAAAGCGGGCCCAGCACGAGGATGGACGCGCGCATGGTCTTGACCAGCTCGTACGGCGCGACCGGGTTGTTCACCGGGCCGGCGTCGAGCAGCAATTCGTTGGGGTCGGTGGTGCTCCACTCGGCCGTGGTGCCCATCTGGCGCAGCAGCTTCAAGGTGGTGGACACGTCCTGCAGGCGCGGCACGTTGCGCAGCGTCACAGGCTGCGCGGTGAGCAGCGCGGCGCACAGCTCAGGCAGCGCTGCATTCTTGGCGCCGGAAATCGCGATCTCGCCTTGAAGCCGGCGGCCACCGCGAATGAGGAGTTTGTCCATGGGTTGCAGGGGGAGCGCCCCGCTGCAGGCCCGGACCACCATGCGCCCGAAGCGGCGCAGGACCCAGCGCCCGCGGCAGGCCGCAGGCCGTTCAGTGGTGGGGGTGGGCGGGGGCCGATGCGCCTTGGCTGGCGTGTTCGGCGGGGGTGAGCGTCTTCATGGACAGCGCGTGAATCTGCTCGCGCATTCTATCGCCCAGCACCGCGTAGACGCGCTGGTGCCGGCGCACGCGTGACAGGCCCTCGAACTGCTCACTCACGATGGTGGCGAAGAAGTGACGTCCGTCGCCCTCCACCTCCAGCACTTCGCAGGGCAGGCCCGCGGCGATGTAGGAACGCACTTCGGAGGGGGTGGGATCGGCCATGGCCTGGATTATCCGGCGAGCGCGGTCACGCTGGGCCCCGGCAAACCGACAGCCTCAATCCTTGTACGAGGGGTCCATGCACTCGACCATGCGCACCAGGGCGGCGAACGCGTCGCGTCCGCCACCGCGTCGGGGGTCGAACTGCAGGGCGTCGAGACTGGCCTTGCGCCGCACGGCCTCAGGGATGGGCAGCGCAGGACCCAGAGCGGCACCCGCCACCTGGATCTCGCAAGCGCGCTGCAGCGTCCACAGCACGGCGAAGGTGTAGGGCAAGGTGTCGCCCCAGGCCAGCAGACCGTGGTTGCGCAGGATGACCGCCGGGCGCTGGCCGATGGAGCGGATGACGCGCGGGCCCTCGTCGGCATGCACGGTAATGCCCTCGAAGTCGTGGTACGCCACGCGCTCATGCAGCTGAGCGGAATAGAAGTTGTCCATGGACAGCCCCGCCTGGCTGCAGGCCACCGCACAGCCGGCGGTGGTGTGGACGTGCATCACGCAGTGCGCACCCTCGATGCCCTGGTGGATGGCGGAATGCAGCACGAACCCGGCGGGGTTCACCGTCCACTGCGCGTCGCCAGCCACGCCCCCGATCACCTGGCCGTCCAGGTCGATCTTGACCAGATTGGACGCCTTGACCTCGCTGTAGTGCAGGCCGAAGGGGTTGATCAGGAAGTGGCGCTCGGGGCCTGGTATGCGCACCGTGATGTGGTTGTAGATCAGCTCGGTCCAGCCCAGCAGGTGAAACACCCGGTAGCACGCAGCCAGTTGCACGCGCAGGGCGCGTTCCTCGTCGGTCATCAAGGCTTGTTCCATGGGCGGCTTATCCTCAAGAACGGATCTTGTAGCCCGTGTGCAGCAGGCGCAGGGCGATGCCGGCCACCAGCAGGAAGCTCGTGCCCACCACGGCCAGGCTGAGCCAGGGCGAGGTGTCACTGACACCGAAGAAGCCGCGCCGGAAGCCGTCGATCATGTAGAAGAAGGGGTTCAGGTGGCTGACACCCTGCCAGAACGCGGGCAGCGAGTGCACCGAGTAGAAGACGCCGGCCAGGAAGGTCATGGGCATGATGAAGAAGTTCTGGAACGCCGCCAGCTGGTCGAACTTGTCAGCCCACAACCCGGCGATCAAGCCCAGCGAGCCCAGCATGCCGGCCCCCAGCAAGGCGAACACGAGGGCCCACCAGGGCTCGACCATGCCGGGCGGGGCAAACCACACCGTGACCAGCAGCACCCCCGTGCCCACGCACAGGCCGCGCACGATGGAGGCCCCCACATAGGCCAGATACCAGGCCGCCGGCGACAAGGGCGTGACCAGCAGGAACACCAGGTTGCCGGTGATCTTGCTCTGGATGAGGGACGAACTGCTGTTGGCAAAGCTGTTCTGCAGCACGCTCATCATCACCAGCCCGGGGATGAGAAAGCTTGTGTAGCCCACGCCGGGAAAGACCTCCACATGCTCTTCCAGCACGTGGCCGAAGATCAGCAGGTACAGCATGGCGGTGAGCACGGGCGCGGCCACGGTCTGGAAGGCCACCTTCCAGAAGCGCAGCACCTCCTTGCGAAACAGCGGGCCCACACCTTCGAGCCTCATGCGGTGGCCCCCTGCGCGGCGGGCAAGGCCGGCTGCGCGCTGCTCATGATCTGCACGAACACGTCCTCCAGGTCGGCACGGCCGATCTCCAGGTCCTCCGGCGCGATGCCGGCCTGCCGCAGGGCCGCCAGGTGCTGCTCCACCTCGGCCGCGTCATGCGCCTTCAGTTGCACGATGCGGCCAGTGACACGGGCCTGCGCGGCCAGGTCTGGCGGAAGCGCCTGGTCGGTCTTGAAGCGCAGCATGGTGCTGGCGGTGCCGGCCAGCAGGGCCGACGTGCGGTCCAGCGCCACCACCCGGCCGGCCTTGAGCATGGCAATGCGGTGGCACAACGCTTCGGCCTCCTCCAGGTAGTGCGTGGTCAGCAGCACCGTGTGGCCCTCGCGGTTCAGGCGTGCGATGAACTTCCACAGCATCTGGCGCAGTTCCACATCCACCCCGGCCGTGGGCTCGTCCAGCACGATGACGGGCGGGCGGTGCACCAGAGCCTGCGCCACGAGCACGCGCCGCTTCATGCCGCCGGAGAGCTGGCGCATGTTGGCGTGCGCCTTGTCGGACAGGCCCAGTTCGGCCAGCACCTCGTCGATCCAGGCGTCGTTGCCCTTCACGCCGAAGTAGCCGCTCTGGATGCGCAGCGTTTCGCGCACGCTGAAGAAGGGGTCGAACACCAGCTCCTGTGGCACGATGCCCAGCGCCTTGCGCGCAGCGGCGTAGTCGGTCACCACGTCGTGGCCCATCACCGTGACGGTGCCCTCGGTGGCCAGCGCCAGTCCGGCCAGGATGCTGATCAGTGTCGTCTTGCCCGCGCCATTGGGCCCCAGCAGGCCGAAAAACTCGCCCTGCTCGATGGTGAAGTTGACGTCGTTCAGCGCACGCAACTCGCCTCGCGTACCGCGGTAGACCTTGCCGACATGGCTGAACGAGAGGGCTGGCGTCATGAGGGAGCGGATTGTAGGCAGGGGGTTGGGGAGGTTTCATCCCGTGACTGTCGCGCTCACCCGGGCGCGGAGTGAGGGGTCGTTCGATCAGACAGGCTGCTTGGTGCCAGCCCGGCGTGCCTCCGAAGCCTGGGGACACCGGGACGCCGGCGGAGAATTGATGAATATCCCAAGATGGGACTAGACTTGTGCACATGCGCGTCATCGCCATCAGCCGATTGCGTGAGTTCTGGGAGAGGAATCCTGGCGCCCGAAAGCCGCTGGCGGACTGGCTGAAGGAAGTCAGCGCAGCGCAGTGGCGGGTGCCACAAGACATCAAGACCCGGTACGCCAGCGCCAGCTTTCTGCCCGGTCGCCGGGTGGTCTTCAACATCAAGGGCAACGACTTTCGGCTGGTGGTGGCCGTGGCTTATGTGCAGCAGGCCCTGTTCATCAAGTTTGTTGGTACGCACGCCGAGTACGACCGCATCAACGCGACCACCGTGGAGCCCCCGCCATGATCGACATGACACTGCAACCGCTGCGAACCGATGCTGAATACCGCGCTGCCCTGGCGCGTGCGGAGGCCCTTTTTGATCTGCCCGAGGAACCCGACCCGGCCAGTGAACTTGGCGCGTTCATGGACGCCCTGGTCACGCTGATCGAGGCCTACGAGCGCAAGCACTTCCCCGTGGAAGCGTCCGACCCGGTGGACGCGATCAAGTTCCGCATGGAGCAGCAAGGGCTGACACCTGCCGATCTTCAACCCATGATCGGTCGCCTGAACCGCGTGTACGAGGTGCTCAATCGAAAGCGGCCTTTGACGCTGGCCATGATGCGGCGCCTGAACGCGCAGATGGGCATTCCGGCCGAAGCCCTGCTCGGAAGGCCCGAGAAATAGCGGATGGCGCCCGTGGCCCCAAGGCGCCCATACCGTTCAGATGCAGCAGCCCGTAGATGCCCCGGGGCGATGAGCCGGTTCTCCACCGGATGAGCACGCAGGATGTGCAACCGCTGGATGGCCAAGGCTGGATGGCCAAGGCATGGCGCGCTATGCGCGCGAGATCAGCCAGGACGCGCCAGCAGCTCGTCCAGATTCCTCGTGATCTCCTGCTCGATGCGCTCGCTGAAGGCGCCCATCAGAAAACCCAGTCGGGCGCGCAGCTCGAAGCACTGGGCTGACACCTCCACGGTGCCGCTGGCGCCGGCGCGCTCGAAGCGGATGGTGTCGGCCGCCTCGCCCGCCACGCATTCGCAGCTCATGCCCAGGCGGTCGCGCGCGTCGTCCATCCAGCGCTGGGCCACGGTGCGGGCGGCCTCCAGCCCCAGGTCGTGTTCGCGGCGGATGTGGATGTCGGGCATGGGGTGTCCTGGGGGGAGGCTGAGGGGCTGGGGCAGTGAGGGCCGCGTCATGCTGTGGGTGCGCGGTGCTGGGAGCCGAGTGTCCCTGACGAGCACCAGCGGTGCGGCACAGTCGGACATCGATGCCCGGCCGATCCCCTGTGGACTCGCTGGAGTCTTCAGGGCGCGTCCGCGCCCAGCGCCTGCAAGGCCGCGCGGCGCTGAGGCGCCGGCAGGGTTGCCAGGCGCGCCACCTCGGCATGGAAGCGCGCGAAGTCCCGCCCTTCACGCTCGAACAGGCGCTCGAAGGCGGGCACCTGGTCTTCATAGGCGCCCTGCACGGCCAGGGCAGCGTTGTTGACCTGGACGAACCAGGCGTCGTAGCCCGTGAAGCCCTGCCACGGGCCGGCCTTCAGGCGGGCGTGGTCCTCGCGCAGCTGTTGCAGGCGCTCGGCCTTGCGTTCGCGCAGGGCATCGGGGGCCAGGCGGCTGCGGTACAGGGCCTCCAGATCGCGTCGCGCCTGCGCGGTGATGCGGCGAAAGTCCTGGCGCCGGGCGTCCAGCCTGGCCGCCTCCTGCTGCGCCGCTGCGCCCGCCTCGGACAGCCAGCGCCGCAGGCCCAGCCGCTCCACCGCGGTGGCGTAAGACTCGTTGAAGGCCGTGTCGTCCGCCACGTAGACCACCTGATGCGCCAGTTCGTGGAACAGCAGGCGCGCCAGCTCGGATTCCGGCCAGCGGATGAAGGTGCTGAGCAGCGGGTCGCCCCCCAGCCAGTTGGTCCAGCCCAGGGTGGAGTAGGCCGGCACGCCGTAGACGCTGACGTCCAGGCCCTGGCTGCGCAGTTCCGCCGCCAAGGCATCGGCCGGCGCGCGCTGGAAGTAGCCGCGGTAGCCCACGCAGCCCATCACCGGGAAGCACCAGGTCTTGAGCGTGAGCGACAACTCGGGCGTGGCCACCACGTTCCACACCACGGCGCTGCGGTCGAGTTCGGCAAAGCGGCGGTAGCTGGCGTTGTCCGGCAACTTGAGTTCGTCCACCGCAAAGGCGCGCAGGCGCTGGGCCAGCCGCAGCCTCTCGCGCAGGGCCGCCGGGGTGTCCGGATCGGCCACCCACTGCTCTACCGGGCGGGCGCGCTGCAGCAGGTCCAGGTGACCCCCAACCGCCTGGGTGTAGTACGACAGGCCGCAGCCGCTGAGGCCCAGGCACAGGCCCAGGCCCAGGGCAAGGCCAATGGCCGCCAGCGCCGCACGTGCAGCAGATCGGCGCACGCTCACGCCGAACGCACCTCAACGAGACAGTCGTAGAAAGCGGCGGCGCGGCCCAGGTCCGTCAGGCGCTGGTGGGTAAGCTCGTTGACGTTGGTGCCATCCCGCCCCAGCTTGCGCCACCAGATGCCCAGGCCGTTCACCACCCCCGGCCGCGCCCTTGTGGTCACGGCCGCCTTGCAGCGGTAGGCGCCGCGGTCGTTGAAGACCTCAACAAGAGCGCCGTCCGCCACCGATCGCGCAGCGGCGTCGTCGGGGTGGATCTCCAGCAGCGGCTCGCCCTCGATGTCGCGCAGGCTCTTGACGTTGACGAAGGTGGAGTTGAGAAAGTGCCGCGCCGGCGGCGAGATCATGGCCAGGGGGTAGCGCGCGGCCAGGTCCGGGGTGGACTCTGCGCTCTCGTGGTTGGGCAGGGCATCGGGCACGCCCCACTGCGGGTGATCGGCCCAGGCCCGCCCGGAGGGCGTGGGAAAGCCGCCGTCGGCGAAGGGCTGCTCCGGCACGGGCAGGCGCACCCAGCCCCGGGCGCTGAGCTGATCGAAATCCACCTGATCCGGCTTGAAGGCCTGGCGCGCCAGGGTTTCGTCGCTGTCGGCAAAGCAGGGCTCGTCAAAACCCATGCGCTGCGCCAGGGCGCGGAAGATCGCGGTGTTGGGCCGCGCCTGCCCCACCGGGGCGATGGCCGGGTGGTTGATGAGCGCGTAGGTGTGGCCGTAGGAGCGGTGCACGTCCAGGTGCTCCAGCTGCGTGGTGGCCGGCAGCACGATGTCCGCCAGATCGGCGGTGTCGGTCATGAAGTGCTCCAGCACCACGGTGAACAGGTCTTCGCGTGCAAAGCCCGCCACCACCTGGCGCGACTGCGGCGCCACAGCGACGGGGTTGCTGTTGTAGACCACCACGGCCTCGATGCGGGGGCCGAAGCCGGCGGAGGCTTCGCGCAGCAGGTCCTCGCCGATGGTGCTCATGTTGATGACGCGCGGCAGCGGCTGCGGCATGAGGTCGGGCCGCTCCAGGGCGGCCGAATCCACCGCGGGGCCGAACCAGCCTGAGGCCGACAGCAGCATCCCGCCGCCGCGGTGGCGCCAGGCGCCCGTCAGGCAAGGCAGCAGCGCCACCAGGCGCACGGCGTTGCCGCCGCCGCGGGCGCGCTGCATGCCGTAGTTCAGGCGGATGGCCGCCGGCTGCGTGCGGCCGTACAGCTGCGCCAGGTCCCGGATCTGCTGTGCCGGCAGGCCGCAGACCTCGGCCGCGCGCTCCGGCGGCCATTGCAGGGCGCGCTCGCGCAGCGCCGGCCAGCCTTGGACATGGCGGTCCAGGTAGTCGTGGTCGAGCAGATCGTGGTGGATCAGCTCGTGCATCAGCGCCAGCGCCAACGCGCCGTCGCTGCCCGGGCGCAGCGCCAGGTGCTGGTGGCACTTATCGGCCGTCTCGGTGCGGCGCGGATCGATACACACCAGCGTCGCCCCATTTCGCTTGGCCTGCTGGGCAAAAGTCCAGAAGTGCAGGTTGGAGGCGATGGAATTGCTGCCCCAGATGAGGATGAGCTTCGCGTGGGCGAAGTCCTCCACGT
>JBILSM010000120.1:0-8920 GCA_044372085.1 Rubrivivax sp. | reverse complement strand
ACGCCACCCCGCCCATGCAGGCGCGTCTGGCCCGCGCGGGCGATCAGCGCGCGGTGGAGATCCTGGGCGTGATCCTGCACGACGAAGTCCAGCACGTGGCCATCGGCAACCGCTGGTACCGCTGGCTATGCGAAGGCCGGGGCCTGGATGCGCTGGCGCACTACCCAGTGCTGGCGCAGCGCTACGGTGCGCCGCGCCTGAAAGGCCCGTTCAACCTGGAAGCCCGCAGCCGAGCCGGCTTCACAGACCAGGAACTCTCAACACTGCCCGCCGATTGAGTCCAGGCAACGCCCCGCAGGCCCTCGCTGCGGCGCCCCGTTCAGCCGCGGGGGTGGTGCGTGGCGTGCAACTGGCGCAAGCGTTCACGCGCCACGTGGGTGTAGATGGTGGTGGTGGAAATGTCGGCATGGCCCAGCAGCATCTGCACAGCCCTCAGGTCAGCGCCATGGTTCAGCAAGTGGGTGGCAAAGGCATGGCGCAGGGTGTGCGGTGACAAAGGCACCTGGATGCCCGCCGCCAGCGCGTAGCGCTTGATCAGCCGCCAGAACATCTGGCGGGTCATGGGGCCTGCGCGCACCGTGACGAACAGCGCGTCGCTGACCCGGCCCTGCAGAAGGGCGGCACGGGCCTCTTGCACGTAGCGGTGGATCCAGGCGTGAGCCTCTTGCCCAAAGGGCACCATGCGCTCCCTGGAGCCCTTGCCCGTGACGCGCAGCGCCCCTTCGCTCAGGCCCACATGCACGGTTTTCAGACCCACCAGCTCGCTCACGCGCAGGCCGCTGGCGTACATCAGCTCGATCATGGTGCGGTCGCGCAGACCCAGCGGGGTGGTGACATCCGGTGCCGACAGCAGGGCCTCCACCTGCGCCTCGCTCAAGCTCTTGGGCACGCGCAGCGCCTGACGGGCCGCCAGCAGTTTGAGCGTGGGGTCCGCAGTGCACAGGTGTTCGCGCAGCGCCCAGCGGAAGAAGCGTCGGAACACCGTCAGGCGCCGGTTCGCCGTGGTGGCCCGCGTGGCGGCGTGGCGCTCGCTCATGTAGCCCAGCAGGTCCGACTCGCGCGTGTGTTCCAGCGTGCGCTGCGCGTTCGACTCCAGCCAGGCGGCGTACAGGCTCAGGTCTCGTCGGTAGGCCGCCAGGCTGAGCGGGGCCAGTCCGTCCTCCACCCACAGGGTGTCGATGAACCGGTCGATGAGGGGTGCGCTGCGCATACGCCAAGAAGAGCTTGCCCGTCAGCGGGTGATCGGCTCCGGACCCGACAAAAAAGCCACCCGGAGGTGGCCTGTCCGTGACCGTGCCCGCTGAGCTTCAGTCCAGCGTGAGCTTCTGCTGGGCCACGACCTTCTTGTAGGTATCAAACTCGGCGCGGATCTGCGCGGCGAACTCGTCGGGCGAGTTGGCCACGATCAGGGAGCCGGTGTCCTCGATGCGCTTGCGCACGTCGGGCATGGCCACGGTGGCCTTGACCGCCGCGCTCACCTTGTCCACGACCTCCTTGGACAGACCCTTGGGGCCGTAGATGCCGTAGTAGGCCATGCGGTTCACAGGCTCCAGGCCGACATCCTTGAAGGTGGGAACGTTGGGCAGTTGGCTCAGGCGCTGCGGAGCCGCCACCACGATGGGAATCAATCGGCCATCGCGGATGAAGGGCAGCGCCGAGGGCATGTTGTCGAAGATGACCTGTACCTGCCCTGCCACGGTGTCGTTCAGCGCCGGGCCGGCCCCCCGGTACGGAATGTGGGTCATGAACACACCCGCCAGGTTCTTGAAGAGCTCGGTCTGCAGGTGTCCGATACCGCCGGTGCCCGAACTGGCGTAGCTGTACTTGCCGGGATTCTTCTTCAGTTCGGCGATGAAGCCCTTGTAATCCCGCGCCGGGAAGCTGGGATGCACCGCGATCACATTGGGCGTGGCGGCGATGTTGATGATGGGTGTGAAGTCGGTCAGGGGGTTGTAGGCGATCTTGGGATTGATCGCCGGGTTGGACGCCGTGGTGGAGACCGTGGCCATGCCCAGGGAATAGCCGTCGGGCGTCGCCTTGGCCGTCTCGGTGGCGCCCACCGAGCCACCGCCGCCAGCCTTGTTCTCGATCACCATCTGCTGGCCAAACGGGCCGCCGATCTTCTCGGCCACCACGCGGGCAATGATGTCCGTCGTGCCCCCGGGCGCGAAGGGCACGACAAGCCGCACGGGCTTGTTGGGGTAAGGCTGGGCCAGGGCATGGGGCGCAGCCAGCACGGCAGCGCTCACCAGGGGCAAAAGGAACTTGAGCTTCATGGGCGTCTCCAGGACAAGGCTCGGCACGCATGTGCCGAAAAATGCGAAGTGTGCCTTGCCGCAGGCACCCCCAACGGAATCAAGGGATGGGTGACCCCGGACGCTGCGCCACGGCCCAGTCGATGTGCTCACACAAGAGTGGGTCGGCCGGTTCACGGGCATTGACCAGCGCCGAGCGAATCGCAGCGGCCGCAGGCGCATCGGCTGCCTGCGCCAGCGCGTTGCCCAGCCCAACAGCCAGGTTGCGCCGCCACCGCCTCCAGCCGATACGCCGGATGGCGCTGCCCTCTGTGCGGCGCAGCCACGTAGGCTCGTCCCAGGCCCACAGCGTCAGCAAGGAGCTGCCGCCCAGGCCTTCGCGCTCGTCGAAGTCCGGCAGCACGGCGCGCTGTGCGAACTTGTTCCAGGGGCAGACGAGTTGGCAGTCGTCACAGCCGTAGATTCGGTTGCCCATGGCGCGGCGGAACTCCAGCGGTATCGGCCCGTCATGCTCGATGCTCAGGTACGACAGACAGCGCCTTGCATCCAGTCGGTAGGGCGCCACGATGGCCTGGGTGGGGCAGACGTCCAGGCAGGCGCTGCACTGGCCGCAGTGCGCACTGACCGCAGGCGTGGGCGGCAACGCCAGGTCGACAAAGAGTTCGCCCAGGAAGAACATCGAGCCCGCCTCACGGTGCAGGGCCAGGGTGTGCTTGCCGCGCCAGCCCACGCCGCTGCGCGCGGCCAGTTCCACCTCCAGCACCGGGGCGGAGTCGGTGAAGGCGCGGTGGCCGAAGGGGCCCAGCCACCCGTTCAAAGCCTGCGCCAGCTTCTGCAGGCGCTGACGCAGCACCTTGTGATAGTCCCGGCCGCGGGCATAGACCGAGATCACCGCCTGGTGCGGGTCTGCCAGGCGGACCTGTTCGCGCACCACCCAGTCTTGCGCATCGGCGGGCCCAGTTGCTTCTGGCCGTGGCCGCGGCAGATAGTCCATGCGCGCGCTGATGACGCTCACGGTGCCCGGCACCAGTTCGGCCGGCCGGGCCCGCTTCAGGCCGTGGGCCGCCATGTACCCCATGGACCCGTGGAAACCGGCTGCCAGCCAGGCCGTCAACCCCGGCTCAGCCGTGGACAAGTCAATGCCGGAAACCCCGATTTGGGAGAATCCGAGCGTGCGCGCCTCCTGGCGCACACGAGCCAGCAGGTTTTCCGCCTGCAGCCCCTCATCTTCCGGCCGATGCACAACGCTCATCCGACGATTCTAGAAACCAGGGCCTGGCAATGGGCCGACGAAGCGGCCTGTGCGGCCTTCGCGCGGCGCCTGGCCCGCCAGACGGGCTTGGAGCGCGCTTTTCTCACCTTGCACGGGCCGCTGGGGGCCGGCAAGACGACCTTCGTGCGCCACCTGCTGCGGGCGCTGGGCGTGACCGGCCGCATCAAGAGCCCGACCTACACCGTGCTGGAGCCGCACCACGCCCCGGGCCTGGACATCGCGCACTTCGACTTCTACCGTTTCAACGACCCCCGAGAGTGGGAAGACGCAGGCTTCAGGGACGTGTTCGCCCAACCGGGGCTCAAACTGGCGGAGTGGCCGGACAAGGCGGCGGGCGCCCTGCCCACGGCTGACCTGGCGATTCATATTTCGCCGCAGGACGGGGCCCAGGAGACGGGCGACGTCCCGCGCGACGACCCGCCCGCGGTGACGCGCCAGGACACCGGCGACGAGACATCGTCCCCGCGCGAGGTTCGCGTCGACGCGCTGACGCCCACTGGTCAACAACTGCTGGCCGCCCTGGCCCGGGCTGAATGACCGTGCGGCCCCCTGCCCTGCGCCCCGGCCGCACAGAGCCCTCTGCGGCCGGCAGGGCCCGTCGCCGTGCGCTCGCGCGCCTGGGAGCGCTGGCCCTGGCGGTGACCGTGAGCGACCTGGCACGGGCCGTGGCCATCCTGGCCGTGCGCGTGTGGCCGGCGGCGGACTACACACGCGTCACGATCGAGAGCGACGCGCCGCTGACGGCTCGGCAGTTCCTCACGCCGGAAGGCCCGCTCCGGCTGGTGATCGACATCGACGGACTGGAGCTGGACGGCGCGCTGCGTGAACTGGTGGGCAAGGTCAAGCCTGACGATCCGTACATCGCCGGCGTGCGCGTCGGGCAGTACCAGCCGCGCACCGTGCGACTGGTGTTCGACCTGAAGCAGGCCGTCGCTCCGCAGCAGTTCGTGCTGGCCCCCGTGGCGGCGTACCGGCATCGGCTGGTGCTGGACCTGTTCCCCCAGGTGGAGCGCGACCCGCTGCTGGCCCTGGTGCAGGAGCGTGAGCAGGCCTCGCAGCAAGCGGCCCAGGCCGTCAAGGATGCCCTGGGCGAATTCATCGGGCGCGTGGAGCGCCCCATGATGGCAGCGCCCAGCGCAGGCACCGCTGCACCCGGACGAACCTCAGGGCCATCATCCGGACCAACCTCCGGACCGACACCCGGGCAGGCCGCCCCGTCCACCGCCGCGGTGCAGACCCCTGCACCGCCTGCCGAGGCGGCGCCCACCGCCCTGCCCGAGGGCATGGACCGGCTGATCATCGTGGCACTGGACCCCGGCCATGGCGGGGAGGATCCTGGCGCCATCGGCCCCACCGGCCTGCGCGAGAAGGACGTCGTGCTGCAGATCGCGCTGCAGTTGCGCGACCGCTTGAACGAGCAGCGCGGCATGCGTGCCATGCTGACGCGCGACGCCGACTTCTTCGTGCCGCTGCACCAGCGGGTGCGCAAGGCCAGACGCGTGCAGGCCGATCTCTTCGTCTCCATCCATGCAGACGCCTTCATGCGGCCCGAGGCCCGCGGAGGCAGCGTCTTCGCGCTGTCCACGGGCGCGGCCACCAGCACGGCCGCAAAGTGGATGGCCGACCGGGAGAACGCTGCCGATCTGGTGGGCGGCGTCAACGTGGCCGTCAAGGACACTCAGGTGCTGCGGGCCATGCTGGACATGAGCACCACCGCGCAGATCAAGGACAGCCTGCGCGCAGGGCAGGAGGTGCTCAGCCGGCTGGGGCGGGTGGGACGCCTGCACAAGCCGCAGGTGGAACAGGCGGGCTTTGCCGTGCTCAAGGCGCCGGACATCCCCAGCATCCTGGTGGAGACCGCGTTCATCTCCAACCCGCAGGAGGAAGCCCTGCTGCGCGACCCCGAATGGCAGACCCGGCTGGTGGAAGCACTGGCCGAGGGCATACGGCGCTACTTCCTGAAGAACCCTCCCCTGGCGCGGCAGCGCCGGGCGTGAGGCCGCCGGCCTGTTCAGGGGGCGGCCTGGCGCGCCTTCCAGGCCCCGAAGATCGCGATCAAGCCCGGCACCAGGATCAGCGCCCAGATGATCTTGCTCAGGTGCTGCTGCACCAGGGGCAGGTTGCCGAACAGGTAGCCTGCCAGGGTCAGGCTGATCACCCAGATGAGAGCGCCCACGACGTTGTAGGTGCTGAAGCGGGCCCGGTTCATCTCGGCCACGCCGGCCACGAAGGGCGCAAAGGTCCGGATGAACGGCATGAAGCGGGCCAGGATGATGGTGATGCCGCCCCAGCGCTCGTAGAAAGCATGGGCCTGTTCGAAGGCGCGCTTGTTGAAGAAGCGGCTGTGCTCCCAGGCCCACACCCGCGGCCCCACGTGGCGGCCGATCAGGTAGTTGGTCTGGTCGCCCAGCACGGCGGCCAGGATGAGCAGCGCCATCGCCAGCGGCAGGCTCATCAGCCCCACACCACACAGCGTACCCACTACGAACAGCAGCGAGTCGCCAGGCAAAAAGGGCATGACCACCACGCCCGTCTCCACGAAGACGATCAGGAACAGCAGGGCATAGACCCAGGTGCCATAGGCCTGAACGAAAGCCGCCAGGTGCTTGTCGACATGCAGGATGAAGTCGATCAGGAAGCCGATGAGATCCATGCCGGGATTATCGGGACCCGCTTCCTACAATGACTTGAATGGACTCACGACTTGCGGCCGCCCCCCGACGCGCCATCCTGGAACTGCCCGACGAGCTGGTGAGCCAGATTGCCGCGGGCGAGGTGGTAGAGCGGCCCGCCTCGGTGGTGCGCGAACTGGTGGACAACGCGCTGGATGCCGGCGCCACCCAGGTCACGGTCAGGCTGTCGGCCGGCGGCGTGCGCAGCATCGCGGTGGAGGACGATGGCGCCGGCATCCCGGCGCAGGAGCTGCCCCTGGCCCTCAAACGGCACGCCACCAGCAAGATCCGTGACCTGACAGAACTGGAGCGCGTGGGCACGATGGGGTTCCGCGGCGAAGCGCTGGCCGCCATTGCCAGCATTGCCGACCTGTGCCTGACCAGCCGCACCGCCGATGCCCCCCATGCCTTCCGGCTGGATGCACGCAGCGGTGAGTTGCAGCCCGCCCCCCGCGCCACCGGCACCACGGTGGAGGTGCGCGAGCTGTTCTTCAGCACGCCGGCCCGCCGCAAATTCCTCAAGACGGACGCCACCGAGCTGGCGCATGCGCTGGAAGCCGTGCGGCGCCACGCGCTGGCCCGGCCCGAGGTCGGCTTTGCGGTCTGGCACGAAGGCCGCCTCGTGGCCCAGTGGCGCGCCGGCACCCACGACCAGCGACTGGCAGATGTGCTGGGGGCGGATTTCCTGCAGGCCAGCCGGCCCGTGGACAGCGCCCACGGCCCGCTGACGCTGACGGGCCGCGCGGGGCAGCCCGAGGCTGCCCGCAGCCGCACGGACCAGCAGTTCCTGTTCGTCAACGGCCGCTTTGTGCGAGACCGCCTGATCTCCCACGCGGTGCGTGCCGCCTACGAAGACCAGCTGCATGGCAGCCGGCAGCCGGCCTACGTGCTGTTCCTGCAGATCGAGCCGGAACTGGTGGACGTCAACGTCCACCCGACCAAGATCGAGGTGCGGTTCCGTGACGGACGCGCCGTGCACCAGGCGGTGCAGCGGGCGGTGGAACAGGCGCTGGCGCCCACCCGCGCCGGACGGCCGGGCACGCCGGATGCGGCGCCCGACGGCACGGCTGCCCCGCCCGAGGGGGTCGCCGTGGCAGGCGACCCTGCCCCAGGGCTTGCACCTGACCTTGCACCTGGCCCCGTGGCACCGCTCGCCGCACCCTCCTGGGCGCCGCGCCAACCCTCGCTGCTGGTGCGTGAGGAAGCGCCCTCGTGGTCACGGCCCGACCGCCTGGCCGGCAGCGGGGGCCTGCCCGCCTGGGCCGCGCTGCGGCAGGATTTCGCCAGCCCGCCGGGGCCTGACCGGGCGGCCGACCCCGCAGCGCCAGTGCGGGAGCCGACAGGACCGACCCGGCCCCCCGCAGGCGCCGCTTCGCAGGACGAGCACCCCTTGGGCCGTGCCATCGCCCAGCTGGCGGGCCTGTACGTGCTGGCGGAGAACGCCCAAGGGCTGGTGGTGGTGGACATGCACGCCGCGCACGAGCGCATCGTCTACGAACGCCTGAAGCAGGCCGCAGACACCGGCGGCCCCCTGCCCTCGCAGCCGCTGCTGATCCCTCACACGATGTCGGCCACCGCTGCCGAGGTGGCGGCCGTGCAGGAAGAAGCGGAAGCCCTCAGGGCGCTGGGGCTGGAGGTGGACGTGCTGGGGCCGGCCACGCTGGCCATACGCAGCCGACCGGCCGCCTTGCCCCAGGCGGACCTCACCGAACTCACACGCTCCGTGCTGACGGAACTGCAGCAGGTCGGCTCCAGCCGCGTGGTGCAGCGCGCGCGCGATGACTTGCTGGCCACCATGGCCTGCCATGCGGCCGTGCGCGCGAACCGTCGCCTGACCCTGGCCGAGATGGACGCGCTGCTGCGCGACATGGAGGCCACCGAGCGCGCCGACACCTGCAACCACGGCCGGCCCACCTGGCGGCACATCACCCTGAAGGAACTGGACAGCCTGTTCCTGCGGGGCCGTTGACCTCACATGACCCAAAGCCGCCCATGAAAGAACGTCCCCGCCTCGGCGTGAAACCTGACGCGCCGGCCCGCGACCCGCGGCGGCCGGCCGTCCGGGGCCACGCCCCCACGCGCGGTCGCGCCCCCTCGAAGCCGACGATGGCCGCTGAGGAACCGAACGGTGCGACGCCGCCGCCGTGGCCTCAGGAATTCCCACCCGCACGTCCACCGGCCCGGCCACCCGCCCGTCCAGCGGCCCGTCCACCCGAAACCCTTCCCGCACGTCCACCTGCACCTCCACCTGCACGTCCATCCGCCCGTCCCCCCGCCAGGCCTGCGGCGAGACCGGCCGCGCAGCCAACCCGGGCGCTGCCAGCCGCTGCGCCGGCAGACGGCATCCGCCTGTCCAAGGTGATGGCCGAGCGCGCCATCGCCTCGCGGCGTGAGGCCGACGAGTGGATCGAAGCCGGGTGGGTGCGCGTCAACGGAAGGCTGGCCGTGCTGGGCCAGCGCATCCGCGGCGATGAGCGCATCGACATCGACCCGGCAGCCCGGCAGGAACAAGGCCACCGCGTGACCATCCTGCTGCACAAGCCGCTGGGTTTCGTCAGCGGTCAGGCCGAGGATGGGCACGAGCCCGCCGCAGTCCTGGTGACGGCCGGGAACCGCTGGGCAGAAGACCGCGGCAGACCCTGGCATCCGGGTCATGGCAGAGGACTGGCCCCGGCGGGCCGCCTGGACCTGGACTCCACGGGACTGCTGGTGCTGACGCA
>JBILSM010000255.1:0-2705 GCA_044372085.1 Rubrivivax sp. | reverse complement strand
CTCGCGGATGTAACCCAGTTGCTTGCCCATCTTCATCATCGGACCGCCCCAGGCCGTGGCCGACAGCAGCGCCTCCATCGTGCTCATGCCGATGTACTTGACGAAGTACTCCAGGTCCTTGGCGTTGGTGCCGTGCGGCGTCCAGGCGAAGCCGTAGTCCCCCCCAGGCAGGATGCGGATGCCGCGCCGGCGCATGGCCTTCATGCTCTCGATGGCTGCTTCCAGTTCCCGGTGGTAGCCCATCTTCTGCGCGATCTCGGGCGTGATGCCCCAGGCGCTGGCATGGTGCGAGGTGTTGATCAACCAGGCCAGACCGGGTGCGACGAAGTGCTCGAACTTGTGGGCTTCCAGCAGGTCCAGCGCCTCTTCGTCGGCGAAGCTGGCGTGGTAGATCACCTCGATGCCCAGCTTGACGCACTGCTTGATGGACCAGGTGGAGCGGGCATGTGCAGCCACTCGCTTGCCCCAGGCCTTGGCCTCCTGCACGCAGACCCGGATCTCCTCCTCGGTGAACTGGCTCATCTCCGAGGGCATGCCAGTGATGGACTCTCCCGAGAGATTGATCTTGAGCGAATCCACACCGTACTTGCAGAACATGCGCACGCAGCGGCGCATCTCCTCGGCGCCACTGACCACCGCGCCAAAGGCGAATTCGGATTGGGGCAGGTGCGGCGCCGTGGTGTCGCCCAGCCCGCCGGGCACGGTGATCTCCTGGCTGGCCGCGAGGTAGCGCGGACCGATGATGGTGCCGTCGTTGATGGCGTTGCGGATCACCACGTCCAGCCGGGGCTTGGCCGTGGCCGCGCCAACGCAGGACGTCCACCCCATGTCCAGGTAACGCTTGGCCACCTGGGCGCACCACAGGATGTGCTCTTCGGGCGGCATGCGCTGGATGGACTCCAGGCTGGGCTGGTCGTTCCAGGAGAAGTGCGTGTGCGCCTCCACCATGCCGGGCATGAGGAAGGCACCCGCCCCGTCAATCACCTGCGCACCGGCCACCGTCAAGGGCCTTGAGCCGTAGCCGGACTTGACCACCCGCAAGATGCGGTTGCCCTGCACCAGCACATCGCCCTGGAACGGCGTCTCGCCGCCCCCATCGAAGATGCGCACATTGGTGAAGAGAACGTCGGCCATCAACAGTCTCCGCTTCAGTGGGCGGCCACGCTCGCCAGCTTGCGAGGCCGACGGGCCACCGCAGCCATGAATTCGAGCCACTCGCGCATGCAGTCCTCTGCACGCTCCAGGGGTGTCCAGTGCCCGCAGCGCGGCAACACCACCGTGCGTACGCTGGCGCTGCCGTGCAATCGGTCGGCCAGGCTGCGCACCCCTTGCGGCGGCGCCACGGCGTCCTCGTCGCCCGTCACCAGCAACACCGGCGCCGTGATGCGGTCCACGGCTGCCGGCTGCGCTTCGGCCAGGGCCTCGCAGGTACGGGCGTAAGCCTGGGGGTCGGCACGCATCAGGCCGTCGCGCACGAAGGCCAGGGCCAGCGGATTGCGCTGGCGGGTCTCGTTGGAGAGCGCAGCCTGCACCATCTGCAGCGCGATGCCGTGCATGCCCGCCACGCCCTCGTCACGCGCCTTGGCGGCGCGGGCGCGCAGGCCCTGCCGGGCGGCGTCTGCCGGCGCCATCAGGGGGCCGAACAGGGCCAGGCTGCTGACACGTTCCGGAGCCTGGGCCGCCAGGTGCTGGCACACGATGCTGCCCAGCGAATGCCCCAGCCAATGGGCGCGCCGGATGCCCAGGCGCTCGCAGGCCATCAGCGCGGCATCGACGAAACGCGAGAGGGACAGCGCCCCTTCGGCGCGCTGCGACAAGCCGCTGCCGGGCAGATCGATGCGCAGCACGCGGTGGCGCGCCAGCGCGGGCATCATGGGCGTCCAGGTGTTGCTGCTGCCGCCCAGGCCGTGGACGCAGAAGACAGGCTCGCCCGAGGCGCTGCCGTCGCCGTCATCCTCGACGGCCACCCGCTCCATGAGATGCAGCGTCATGCCCGCACCTCTCGCCCCGAACCGCGCTCGCGCATCGGACTGTCTCCTGGTGGCCCCGCGTGCCGCTCTCCTGCAAGAAGGGTCAGCCGCAGAGTCCTGTGTGTAGAAATGAGACTTGCGTCTCAAATCTGGATCGGTGCATCATAGGGGCGTCGCCGGCAGCCTGCCAAGGGCCTGCAGGTCGGAATCTGATCAGGACTAACCCTGGCCCCATGGCGCTCTCCAAGACTTCCAACGTCACCCCCAGCTTCGGCCCGGCCCCGCCGGCACGCGGCGTGAAGGCCTCCACGTTCAGGCTGTTGCTGGACACGGCCATGGAACTGATCCGCCAGGCCGGCCACGTGCCCTCCATGGCCGAAGTGGCGCAGCACAGCGGCGTGTCGCGCGCCACGGTCTACCGCTACTTCCCCAGCCGCAGCGCGCTGATTGCCGCGGTGATGGACGCCTCGCTCGGGCCCGTGCGCGACTTCTCCTCACCCCACGCCGACGGCCCTCATCGCGTACGCGACGTGTTCGAAAAGACCTTCCCGCTGTTCCAGGCCTTCGAGCCGCAGATGCGCGCTGCCGTGCAGCTTTCGCTCGAGCAATGGGCGCAGGAGCGCGCGGGCACCCTGGAGGAAGAGCCGTACCGGCGCGGGCACCGGGTGCGCATCCTGGGCAACGCCATCGCCCCGCTGGCCAGCGTGCTGGAACCCGCCACCCAGATGCGCCTGC
>JBILSM010000119.1:0-8937 GCA_044372085.1 Rubrivivax sp. | reverse complement strand
CAAGAACGTCGCGCCCTCCAAGGTGGTATCGCTGGGCGCCGAGACCGAGGTCATGGTGCTGGAGATCGACGAGGACAAGCGCCGCATCAGCCTGGGCATGAAGCAGTGCAGGGCCAATCCCTGGGAGGAGTTCAGCTCCACCGTCAAGCGCGGCGATCGCGTCAAGGGTCCCGTCAAGTCCATCACCGACTTCGGTGTGTTCATCGGCCTGGCTCAGGGTATCGACGGCCTGGTGCACCTGTCCGACCTGTCGTGGACCGAGCCGGGCGAATCGGCCGTTCGCAACTACAAGAAGGGCCAGGAAGTCGACGCCATCGTGCTGGCCATCGATGTGGAACGCGAGCGCATCTCCCTGGGCGTGAAGCAGCTCGACACCGACCCGTTCACCACCTTCACCACGATCAACGACCGTGGCGCCGTGGTGGCTGGGAAGGTCAAGACGGTGGACCCGCGTGGCGCCGAAATCCAGCTGGCTGACGACGTGACGGGTTACCTGCGCGCCAGCGAGATCAGCCGCGACCGCGTGGAAGACGCGCGCAACGTGTTGAAGGAAGGTGACGACGTGTCCGTGATGGTCATCAACGTGGACCGCAAGGCCCGTTCGATCCAGCTCTCCATCAAGGCCAAGGACGTGGCGGACCAGCAGGAAGCCATGCAGCGCCTGTCCCAGAGCAACGAGCGTGAGAACGCCGGTACCACGAGCCTGGGCGCCCTGCTGCGTGCCAAGCTGGACAACAGCAACAACGGCTGAAGTCCATGACCCGGTCGGATCTCGTGCTTCTTCTGGCCGAGCGGTTCGCGCAGCTCACGCAGCGCGACACCGAGTTCGCGGTCAAGACGATGCTGGATGCGATGTCCGATGCCCTGGCACGCGGGCATCGCATCGAGATCCGTGGGTTTGGCAGTTTCTCAATCAGTCGCCGGCCGCCGCGCGTGGGACGCAACCCCCGCAGCGGCGCGCAGGTGACCATCCCTGAGAAGCTGGTGCCCCACTTCAAGCTGGGCAAGGCGCTGCGCGAAGGGGTGGACGCCCTGCCGATGCCGCCGGAACCGGCGGAAGATCAGAACAGGAAGTAGCGCTGAGCCATCGGCAGCGACACTGCCGGCTCGCAGGTCAGCAACTGACCATCGGCGCGCACCGCGTAAGTCTGCGCGTCGATCTCCATCACCGGCAGGTAGCCGTTGTGCACCAGGTCCGGTTTACGAACCGTCCTGCACCCCTTCACGGCCGACAGCGTCTTGCGCAGTCCCAGGGCCGCCGCGGCGCCATTACCGAGTGAGGCACCGCTGACGAAGGTGAGAGACCCCTGGGCCAAGGCGCCCCCATAGCTGCCGAACATGGGCCGGTAGTGCACCGGTTGCGGCGTGGGAATGCTGGCATTCGGGTCGCCCATGGCCGCCGCAGCGATGAATCCACCTTTGAGAATGAGGGCTGGCTTGACGCCAAAGAACGCCGGCTTCCACAGCACCAGGTCGGCCCACTTGCCTACTGCGATGCTGCCTACCTCGTGCGCGATGCCATTGGCCAGCGCCGGGTTGATGGTGTACTTCGCCACGTAGCGCTTGACGCGGAAGTTGTCGTTGCGCTCACTGTCCTGGGGCAATGCGCCACGCTGCGCCTTCATTTTGTGCGCCGCTTGCCAGGTGCGGATGATGACCTCGCCCACGCGTCCCATGGCCTGGCTGTCGCTGCTCATCATGCTGATGGCGCCCAGGTCGTGCAGCACGTCTTCCGCAGCAATGGTCTCGCGCCGGATGCGGCTCTCGGCAAAGGCCAGGTCCTCGGCGATGGAGGCGTCCAGGTGGTGGCACACCATCAGCATGTCCAGGTGCTCGTCCACCGTGTTGCCGGTGTAGGGCATGGTGGGGTTGGTGCTGCTGGGCAGGAAGTTGGCCTCGCCCACGACCTTCATGATGTCGGGCGCGTGCCCGCCGCCCGCGCCTTCAGTGTGGAAGGCGCAGAGGGTGCGGCCTTTCGTGGCCGCGATCGTGTTCTCGACGAAGCCGGACTCGTTCAGCGTGTCGGAGTGAATGGAGACCTGGGTGTCGGTGGCGTCGGCCACGCTCAGGCAGCAGTCGATGGCGCTGGGCGTGGTGCCCCAGTCCTCGTGCAGCTTCATGCCGATGACGCCGGCCTCGACCTGCTGCTGCAGCGCCTCAGGCCGGCTGGCGTTGCCCTTGCCCAGAAAGCCCAAGTTCATGGGAAAGGCCTCGGCCGCCTGCAGCATGCGCGCGATGTTGGCCGGGCCGGGTGTGCAGGTGGTGGCGAAAGTGCCCGTGGCCGGGCCGGTGCCGCCGCCCAGCATGGTGGTCACGCCCGACATCAGCGCCTCTTCGATCTGCTGCGGGCAGATGAAGTGGATGTGGCTGTCGATGCCGCCAGCGGTGACGATCATGCCCTCTCCTGCGATGATCTCGGTGCCTGGGCCGATGACGATGTCCACGCCGGGCTGCACATCCGGATTGCCGGCCTTGCCGATGCCGCAGATGCGCTGGCCGCGCAGGCCGATGTCGGCCTTCACGATGCCCCAGTGGTCGATGATCAGGGC
The DNA here is from genome assembly GCA_044372085.1 of Rubrivivax sp. GTDB lineage: Bacteria > Pseudomonadota > Gammaproteobacteria > Burkholderiales > Burkholderiaceae_C > Rubrivivax. The sequence goes on along the minus strand of JBILSM010000119.1, from coordinate 6,388 downwards.
ATTGGTGATCACGCAGTCCACTGCGTCGCCTGTCCCCGGGCCGTTGGATCGCTGACTCTGCCCCATGCCGTCGCGGATGGTCTTGCCGCCGCCGAACTTCACCTCTTCGCCATAGCCGCCGGCGCGCAGCGTCAGGTCATGCTCGACCTCGACCAACAGGCCGGTGTCAGCCAGGCGAACGCGGTCGCCCACGGTGGGGCCGTACATCTCGGCGTAGGCACGTCGTCCGATCGAGGCCATCACAAGGCTCCTTGCACGAGGCCGCGGAAGCCCCAGATCTGCCGGTCGCCGGCGTAGTCCACGAGCTCCACCGTTCGTTGCTGGCCGGGTTCGAAGCGCACCGCGGTGCCCGAGGCGATGTTCAGGCGCATGCCCCGCGCGGCTTCCCGTTCGAAGCGCAGGGCCGCGTTGGTCTCGGCAAAGTGATAGTGTGAGCCTACCTGGATGGGACGGTCGGCGGTGTTCTCGACCACCAGGGTGCGAGTACCGCGACCGGGGTTGAGCTCGAGTTCGCCATCGTCGGTGAGCAACTCGCCGGGAATCATCACTTCCTCCCGCGCCACCACAGGAATGCCGCTGCGGCCACGGCAGCGACCACGAAGCCTGCCACGTCAGTAGCATGCCAATGGGCGCCCGGCAGGCCGTGCCCCTCATGGGCCTGGGCTGCTACGGCCCAGAGCAAGGCGAAAAGGGTCAGGGTGTGCTTCATCTTGGTGCGTTGACGGTTGTGTGAAGACGTGGCGTGTGCAGAACTGAGGCCTGCAAGTGGTCAAGTGATGGGCTGGTGCACGGTCACCAGCTTGGTGCCGTCCGGGAAGGTGGCTTCCACCTGGATGTCGGGAATCATGTCCGCCACGCCCTCCATGACGTCAGCCCGCGTCAGCACCGTCTTGCCTTCGCCCATCAGCTGCGCCACGGTCTTGCCGTCGCGTGCGCCTTCCATCACGGCGGCCGTGATCAGGGCGACCGCCTCGGGGTGGTTGAGCCTCAGACCGCGCGCACGCCGGCGCTCGGCCAGCAAGGCGGCGGTGAAGATCAACAGCTTGTCTTTCTCGCGCGGGGTCAGTTCCATGGTGGTTGATGCAAGCAGATTCGATGCCATCGTAATGCGGTTGGGCGCCAATGCCCAGACTGTTGGCACGGTCATTGCTGATAGAGACCCCGGGATCGCCCTCATCAACCTGTCAGGAGCATTCATGACCTCTGCCAACCCTCTCCGTCGCGCCGGCCTCAAGGCGCTGGCATCCGCACTTGTCGCCGCCGGCTTTGCAGTGCCGGCCTTGGCCCAGAACACCATCAAGGTGGGCGTGCTGCACTCGCTGTCCGGCACGATGGCGATCTCGGAGACGGTGCTCAAGGACACCGTGCTGATGGCCATCGACGAGATCAACGCCAAGGGCGGCGTTCTGGGCAGGAAGCTCGAGCCGGTGGTGGTGGACCCGGCGTCCAACTGGCCGCTGTTCGCCGAGAAGGCCAGGCAATTGATCTCCCAGGACAAGGTGGCCGCGGTGTTCGGCTGCTGGACCAGCGTGTCGCGCAAGTCAGTGCTGCCGGTGTTCGAGCAGACCAACAGCCTGCTGTTCTACCCCGTGCAGTACGAGGGCGAGGAACTCAGCCCCAACGTGTTCTATACCGGTGCGGCGCCCAACCAGCAGGCCATTCCTGCGGTGGAATACCTCATGAGCAAGGATGGCGGCGGCGCCAAGCGCTTCGTGCTTCTGGGTACCGACTATGTGTACCCGCGCACGACCAACAAGATCCTGCGCGCCTTCCTGAAGACCAAGGGCATTGCGGATGCAGATATCTTGGAGGAGTACACGCCCTTCGGCCACTCCGACTACCAGAGCATCATCGCCAAGATCAAGAAGTTCTCGAGCGAAGGCAAGAAGACGGCGGTGGTGTCCACCATCAACGGCGACTCCAACGTGCCCTTCTACAAGGAGCTGGGCAACCAAGGCCTGAAGGCCAAGGACGTGCCAGTGGTGGCCTTCTCGGTCGGTGAGGAAGAACTGCGCGGCGTGGACACCAAGCCGCTGGTGGGACACCTGGCGGCGTGGAACTACTTCATGTCGATCAAGAACCCGACCAACGACGAGTTCATCAAGAAGTGGTCGGCCTACGCCAAGGCCAAGAACATCCCGGGCCACAAGGACAAGCCCCTGACCAATGACCCGATGGAGGCCACCTATATCGGCGTGCACATGTGGGCCCAGGCCGTAACCAAGGCCAAGAGCACGGACGTGGACAAGGTGCGTGCGGCCATGTACGGCCAGACCTTCAAGGCGCCCTCGGGCATCACCAGCAAGATGGATGACAAGAACCACCACCTCCACAAGAGTGTGTTCATCGGCGAAGTGCAGGCTGATGGCCAGTTCAAGGTGGTGTGGAAGACCCCCGGTCCCGTGGTGGCTGACCCGTGGAGCGACTTCATCCCGGAAAACAAGGGCAAGGCCAACGTGCCGGCCAAGTCCAAGTGATCTCGCGGGTCTGATGCCAAGTGAGTTCTGCGGCCACCTTGTGGCGGGTGGTCGTGCTGCTGGGCCTATTGGCCTGCAGCATGGCTGCCCGCGCCCTCAGCCCCGAGCAGGCCATGGCCATCGCTCAGGGCGACAGCGATGCTCGCATCGCTGCCTTGAACGAACGCGTGACCGCACGAGACCCGCAACTCGCCGCCTACGTGGAGGCGCTGCTGGCCGACGAGGTGCGTGTGGCGAGCGGCAAGGTCTACCTGGTGCGTGGCACTGTCAGCACCCTGGTGGGCAGCGGCGCAGCGGCTCCGCTGCCCGAGGGTGCGGAGGAGGTGGTGAACAACAACCGCATGCGCCAGGCGCTCGAGGGCGCCCTGGCCGCCTTTCGGCTGGGCTCGCCTGACCGGGAGGTTCGCGCCAAGGCCGTGGCGGACCTGCGCGATGTGATCGACGAAGGTCTGGTTCCACTGCTGGAGCAGGCCGCAGCCGCCGAGACCGATGAACGCCTGAAGGCCGATCTGGCCATGCTCAAGGCCAAGGCCTTGATTGGCTCAGCGGATGCTGCTCGGCGTCTGGCTGCCGCAGAGCTGCTGGCCAGCAGCCAGGATCCTGCCGTACGTTCGTTGTTGATGGAGCAACTGGCGCAAGAAGGCGACGCGGCCGTCAAGGCGGCCTTGCAGGCTTCGCTGGACAAGGTGCAATCGCGCCTGGCCTGGGGTGAGCGACTGGGTGTGCTCTTCACAGGCGCCAGCCTCGGCTCCATCCTGCTGCTGGTGGCGTTGGGCCTGGCCATCACCTACGGCTTGATGGGCGTGATCAACATGGCGCACGGCGAGCTCATGATGATCGGGGCCTACGCCACCTTTGTGGTGCAGAACCTCTTCAGGGCCTACCTGCCCGACGCCTTTGATTGGTATGTGCTGGCGGCCATTCCGGTGGCCTTCCTCAGCGCGGCGCTGGTGGGCGCCGTTCTCGAGCGCAGCGTGATCCGCTGGCTGTATGGGCGGCCGCTCGAAACCCTGCTGGCCACCTGGGGCATCAGCCTGATCCTCATGCAGGCCGTGCGCTCGTTTTTTGGGGCGCAGAACGTCGCCGTGGAGAACCCTTCCTGGCTGTCGGGCGGCGTGCAGGTGCTGCCCAACCTGACCTTGCCCTACAACCGCATCGCGATCCTGGTGTTTGCCGCGATGGTGCTGCTGGGCGTGGCACTGCTGATCAGCCGCACGCGGCTGGGTCTGTTCGTGCGCGGTGTCACGCAGAACCGCCGCATGGCCGCGTGCATGGGTGTGAACACGGCGCGGGTGGACACCTACGCCTTCGCGCTGGGCGCGGGCATCGCCGGCCTGGCCGGCTGTGCGCTGAGCCAGGTGGGCAACGTGGGCCCGGACCTGGGCCAGGGCTACATCGTCGACAGCTTCATGGTCGTGGTGCTGGGGGGCGTGGGTCAGCTGGCCGGTACGGTCTACGCTGCACTGGGCCTGGGGGTGCTGGGCAAGCTGCTGGAAGGCTGGCAGGGGGCGGTGTTGGCCAAGATCATGGTGCTGGTGTTGATCGTGGTCTTCATCCAGAAGCGACCGCAAGGCCTGTTTGCCCTCAAGGGCAGGAGCGCCGAGGCATGACCACGCAACTCGGTGTGCGCGGCTGGACCGGCGTGCTGGGCGCCCTGGTGGTCGTGGCCGTGCTGGTGCCCTTGCTGAACCTGGCGGTGCCGGCGGGCAGTGTGTGGCACCTCAGTGATTTCTATGTGAGCCTGGTGGGCAAGATCCTGTGCTATGCCATCTGTGCGCTGGCCATCGATCTGATCTGGGGCTACACCGGCATCCTCAGCCTGGGGCACGGGCTGTTCTTCGCGCTGGGCGGCTACGGCATGGGCATGTACCTCATGCGCCAGATTGGCCGCGACGGCCAGTACAAGAGCGACATGCCCGACTTCATGGTGTTCCTGAACTGGAAGGAGTTTCCGTGGCACTGGGCCTGGAGCGACAGCTTTGTCGCGCAGATGCTGCTGGTGGTGGCCGTGCCCGGCCTGCTGGCCCTCGTGTTCGGTTGGTTTGCCTTCCGTTCGCGCATCAAGGGCGTGTACTTCTCCATCATCACGCAGGCGCTCACCTTTGCCGCCATGCTGCTGTTCTTCCGCAACGAGACGGGCTTTGGCGGCAACAACGGCTTCACCGACTTCAAGCGCATCCTGGACATCCCCATCGACCGGGCGATGCGCGTGTTCCTGTGCGTGCTCAGTGGCGTGGTGCTGATCGGCTTCTTCGTCATGAGCCGGGCCATCGTGCACAGCAAGTACGGCCGCGTGTTGCAGGCCATCCGCGACGCCGAAAGCCGGGTCATGTTCACGGGCTATGACCCGGTGGCCTACAAGCTCAGCATCTGGACCTTGTCGGCGGTGATGTGCGCCGTGGCCGGCGCCTTGTACGTGCCGCAGGTGGGCATCATCAACCCCGGTGAGATGAGCCCGGCGGCCAGCATCGAGATGGCGATCTGGGCGGCGGTGGGCGGGCGGGGCACCTTGATCGGCCCCATCATCGGCGCGTTCTTCGTCAATGGCGCCAAGAGCTGGTTCACCGTGGCCTTCCCCGAGTTCTGGCTGTACTTCCTGGGCGCCTTGTTCATCGCGGTGACGCTGTTTCTGCCGAATGGGATCATCGGCTTGCTTCGCAAGCCGGGGGGCATCATCGGCTTGCTGCGCAACCCAGCCGGCCTCATCGGACTGTTGCGCCGCAAACGGGAGGCCCGCAAATGACTCCCGACCTGATGGAAGAAGGCGCGCGGCGCCGCGAGGTGCACGTCAGCCGCAGCGCCGAGGCCCGCAGCACCGAGTCCGGCGGGCGCAGCGCCGGCTACGGGCGCATCGCCAAGCTCGGTGAGCCCGACTTCACCCAGGGCGTGGCCCTCTATCTGGAAGACATCACCGTGAGCTTCGACGGCTTCAGGGCGCTCAACGCCCTGTCGCTGACGGTGGATGTAGGCGAGCTGCGCTGCATCATCGGCCCCAACGGGGCGGGCAAGACGACGATGATGGACTGCATCACCGGCAAGACGCGGCCTGACGCGGGCAGTGCCTTCTTCGGCTCCACCATCGACCTGTTGCGGCTGAAGGAAGCGGAGATCGCGCAGATCGGCATTGGCCGCAAGTTCCAGAAGCCCACGGTCTACGAGCCACTGTCGGTCTTCGAGAACCTGGAGCTGGCGCTCAAGGCCGACCGGCGCGTGCGCGCGGCCTTGTTTCACCGGCTCAGCGGCGCGCAACAGGACCGCATTGACGAGGTGCTGAACCTGATCCACCTGAAGGACGAAGCTCGGCGCGAGGCCGGTCTTCTCAGCCACGGCCAGAAGCAGTGGCTGGAGATCGGCATGCTGCTCGTGCAGGACCCCAAGCTGCTGCTGCTGGACGAGCCCGTGGCCGGCATGACCGACGAGGAAACCGAGCGCACAGCCGAGCTCTTCCTGTCCCTGGAAGGCCGGCATTCCCTGGTGGTGGTGGAGCACGACATGCACTTCGTCGACCAGCTCACCCAGGGCCGCAAAAAGGTGACCGTTCTGCACGAGGGCAGCGTGCTGGCCGAAGGCCTGCTGTCCGATGTGCAGAACAATGAAAGAGTGGTCGAGGTCTACCTTGGCCGCTGAAGACGCCGACCATGCTTGAAGTTCAAGGTCTGAACCAGTTTTACGGCGGCAGCCACATCCTGCGCGACCTGGGCTTTCAGGCCCGCGTCGGCGAGGTCACGGTGGTGCTGGGCCGTAACGGCGTGGGCAAGACCACCTTGCTGAAGAGCCTGATGGGCGTGGTGCCCGTGAAGACCGGCACGATCACGCTGAACGGGCGTGACATCACCCGGGCGGCGCCCTACGAGCGGGTGCGTGCTGGCGTGGCCTACGTGCCTCAGGGGCGGGAGATCTTCGGGCGCCTG
>JBILSM010000254.1:0-2708 GCA_044372085.1 Rubrivivax sp. | reverse complement strand
GTTGCTGTGGGGCAGCAACTGGGACCCGCTGCTGGCGCGCGACAAGGACGGCGCGCTACGCAAGGTGATGCTCGACACCCTGGACGGGGATTACCAGGCCTTCAAGGCCAACGACGGCGCCTTCGTGCGCAAGCAATTCTTCGGCCGTGATCCGCGCACGCTGGAGATGGTGTCCAAGATGAGCGACGACGACATCTTCGCGCTGCGCCGTGGCGGCCATGACGCGGCCAAGGTCTACGCGGCCTTCCACCGGGCCAACAACCACACGGGCGGCCCCAGCGTCCTGCTGGTCAAGACCGTCAAGGGCTGGGGCATGGGCAAGGCCGGGGAGGGCAAGAACACCGCGCACCAGGCCAAGAAGCTGGGCGACGATGACATCCGCCACTTCCGTGACCGCTTCAACATTCCCATCCCCGACAGCGAGCTGCCGAAGATCCCCTTCTACAAGCCGGCCGACGACACGCCGGAGATGAAGTACCTGCACGAGCGCCGCAAGGCGCTGGGCGGCTACCTGCCCCACCGGCGCACCAAGGCTGACGAGCACTTCACCGTGCCGGCCCTGGAGACTTTCAAGTCGGTGCTGGACCCGACCGCCGCGGGCCGCGAGATCAGCACCACGCAGGCCTACGTGCGCTTCCTGACGCAATTGCTGCGCGACCAGGCCCTGGGCCCGCGCGTGGTGCCCATCCTGGTGGACGAGGCCCGCACCTTCGGCATGGAAGGGCTGTTCCGCCAGATCGGCATCTACAACCCGGAAGGGCAGAAGTACACCCCGGTCGACAAGGACCAGGTCATGTACTACCGCGAGGACAAGGCCGGACAGATCCTGCAGGAAGGCATCAACGAGGCCGGGGGCATGAGCAGTTGGATCGCTGCGGCGACGTCGTACTCGACGAACAACCGCATCATGGTGCCGTTCTACATCTACTACTCGATGTTCGGGTTCCAGCGCATTGGCGATCTGGCCTGGGCGGCGGGCGACATGCAGGCACGTGGCTTCCTGCTGGGCGGCACTTCCGGGCGCACCACGCTCAACGGCGAAGGCCTGCAGCACGAGGACGGTCACAGCCACATCCTGGCCGGCACCATCCCCAACTGCGTGAGCTACGACCCCACCTTCGCGCACGAGGTGGGCGTGATCCTCCACCACGGCCTCAAGCGCATGGTGGAGCGGCAGGAGAACGTCTTCTACTACCTGACCCTGCTCAACGAGAACTATCCGATGCCTGGCCTCACCGTGGGCACGGAAGAGCAGATCATCAAGGGCATGTACCTGCTGGAGGCAGGCGAGGGCGCCAAGGGCGCGCCGCGCGTGAACCTGCTGGGCAGCGGCACCATCCTGCGCGAAAGCATGGAGGCGCGCAAGCTGCTGGCGGTGGACTGGGGTGTGGCTGCCAACGTCTTCAGCTGCCCGAGTTTCAACGAGTTGGCCCGCGACGGTCAGGATTGCGAGCGCTGGAACCTGCTGCATCCCACCGAAACGCCACGCGTGTCCTTCGTGGAGCAGCAACTTGCAGGCCATGCCGGCCCGGTGGTGGCTTCCACGGACTACATGAAGAACTACGCCGATCAGATCCGCGCCTTCATCCCCAAGGGCCGCAGCTACAAGGTGCTGGGCACCGATGGCTTCGGGCGCAGCGACTTCCGCAACAAGCTGCGCGAGCATTTCGAGGTGAACCGCCACTACATCGTGGTGGCCGCGCTGAAGACCCTGGCCGACGAGGGCGCGTTGCCCGCCGCGAAGGTGGCCGAGGCGATCCGCAAGTACGGCATCGATGCCGACAAGCTCAACCCCCTGTACGCCTGAACCGGCGCTGACCCTGCAAACCAAGGAGAACAGGACATGGCCCTGGTCGAAGTCAAGGTCCCGGACATCGGGGACTTCAAGGACGTGGCAGTGATCGAGCTGCTGGTCAAGCCCGGCGATGCGGTGAAGGTTGATCAATCGCTGCTGACAGTGGAGAGCGACAAGGCGTCGATGGAGATTCCGTCGTCGCACGCTGGCGTGGTCAAGGAGCTCAAGGTGGCGGTGGGCGACACCGTGAACGAAGGCTCGCTCGTGCTGATGCTGGAGGCGGCAGAAGGTGCGGCTGCATCCGCACCGGTCGCGGCGCCTGCGGCAGCGCCGGCTGCACCGGCACCCACGCCCGCGCAAGCACCTGTGCAAGCGCCCGCGCCTGTGCCCGCCGCACCGGTGGCGGTTGCAGCGCTGTCGGCAGCGAACCCGCCGAACCCGCCCAATCCGCCGCATGAGCCCGCGGCCACGCCCGCGCTGGGGCTGGCCCATGCGTCGCCCTCGGTGCGCAAGTTCGCTCGCGAGTTGGGTGTGCCGCTGGAGGAAGTCAAGGGCTCCGGCCCCAAGGGACGCATCACGCAGGACGACGTGCAGGCCTTCACCAAGGCGGTGATGGGGGGCTCGGCGCAGACCCAGGCCATCGCCGCTGCCGTGGCCGCGGCGGTTGCCAAGGCCCCGGGCGCCGGCGGCGCGGGTGCGGAACTCGGTCTCATTCCCTGGCCCAAGGTCGACTTTGCCAAGTTCGGCCCCATCGAGCGCAAGGAGCTGGGCCGCATCAAGAAGATCAGTGGTGCCAACCTGCTGCGCAACGCCGTGATGATCCCGGCCGTCACCAATCACGACGACGCCGACATCACGGAGCTCGAAGCCTTCCGCGTGCTCACCAACACGGAGCAAGATAAAAGCGGCATCA
>JBILSM010000118.1:0-8938 GCA_044372085.1 Rubrivivax sp. | reverse complement strand
CCTCGTTGAAGGTGGTCAGGATGGCGTTCGTGGCCTGGGACTGCAGCAGACGCTCGGCAACCCGCGCGCGCAGGCGACTCATGGGCACGCGTTGCTCCGGACGATCGCCCAGCGAGACATTCATGGGTGCAGCCACTGCCGGCAGCGGCTTGGCCACAGCGGGTGCCGCGGGCACGGCCACCGCTACAGGCGCCGCAGCAGGCTTCGGGGCAGCGACTGCCGCCAGAACGTCACCCTTGGTGATGCGCCCATCCTTGCCCGTGCCTTCCAACGCACTGGCAGATACCTGGTGGTCCGCCATGAGCTTGGCTGCTGCCGGCATCGCCACCCCCGCCTTGGATGCTGAAGGAACTGCAGCACCGGCCGCCGCTGCAGCACTGGCCGTCGCCGCAGGCGCACTGGCGGCAGGCGCGCTTGCACCAGCCTTGGCCTCGGTATCGATACGGGCGATCAACTGGTCGCTGACCACCGTGCCGCCATCGGCGACCACCAACTCTGCGAGCACGCCCGCAGAAGGGGCCGGAACCTCCAGGACGACCTTGTCGGTCTCGATCTCGATCAGGATTTCATCGGCGGCGACGGCCTCGCCGGGCTTCTTCTTCCACTGCAGCAGGGTGGCTTCCGCCACGGACTCGGACAACTGCGGAACTTTGACTTCTACGATAGCCATGATGGTCTTGAATGTGTATTCGTTACAGAGGGACGGACGGCTTACTTGGTCAGCGTGAAGCCCTTGAGCTTGGCAAAGGCAGCGTCTATGAGCGCCTTCTGCTGGTCCTGGTGCAAATGGGCGTAACCCACGGCCGGTGACGCCGAGGCAGCCCGACCGGCATAGCCCAGGCGCTGGCCATCCAGCATGTTCTCGTGAATGTTGTGCTGCACGAAGAACCAGGCGCCCTGGTTCTGCGGCTCGTCCTGGCACCACACCACTTCCGTCGCGTTCGGGAACTTCTTCAGTTCCGCCGACAGGGCCTTGTGCGGGAAGGGATAGAGCTGCTCCACCCGCACGATGGCTACCTCGGTCAAGCCCTTTTCCTCCCGCTTCTTCACCAGGTCGTAGTACACCTTGCCTGAGCAGGCGATCACGCGCTTGACCTTGGCTGCCGCCGCCAGCACGTCGGCATTGAGTTCGCCAATCACCGTGTGGAATCCGCCCTTGGTGAACTCATTCAGGCTGGAAGTGGCGTCCTTGTTTCGCAACAGCGATTTGGGCGTGAACAGCACCAGGGGCTTGCGCAGGTTGCGCACCATCTGACGCCGCAACACGTGGAAGATCTGCGCCGCCGTGGTGGGCTGCACGATCTGCATGTTGGTGTCCGCCGCCAGCTGCATGAACCGCTCCAAGCGCGCAGAACTGTGCTCCGGGCCCTGGCCTTCGTAGCCGTGCGGCAGCATCAGGGTCAGGCCGTTCTGCCGACCCCACTTCACCTCGCCGGAGGCGATGAACTGATCGATCACCACCTGGGCGCCGTTGGCAAAGTCGCCGAACTGGGCCTCCCAAATCACCAGAGTGTTGGGGTCGGAACCCGCGTAGCCGTATTCGAAGGCCAACACGGCTTCTTCCGACAGGATGGAATCGATCACCACGAACGGCGCCTGGTTCTCGGCCACGTTCTGCAAAGGCACGTAGGAACCTTCATCCCAGCGTTCACGCTTTTGGTCGTGGATGACGGCATGGCGGTGTGTGAAGGTGCCCCGTCCGCAATCCTCGCCCGACAGACGGATGGGGTAGCCGCTGGAGACCAGCGAAGCGAAGGCCATGTGCTCGCCCATGCCCCAGTCCACGCGCAGGTCTCCCCTGCCCATGGCGGCGCGGTCGTCATAGACCTTCTTCACCAGAGGATGCATGTTCACCGTTTCCGGGATGGTGGTGATGCGCTCGGCCAAGCGCTTCCACTCTGCCAGCGGAATGGCCGTGTCGGCGGCATCGGTCCACTTCTTGCCCAGATAGGGCAGCCAGTCCACCGCATACTTGCTCTTGAAGTTGGTCAGGACCGGGTCCACCGTGTGCCGCCCTTCGTCCAACGCCGAGCGGTAGGCCTTCAACATATCGTCGCCCAGGCTCTCCCCCAGCCCCTGGGCCGCCAGCTTGTCGGCATACAGCTTGCGGGTGCCGGGATGCTGCGCGATCTTCTTGTACATGAGGGGCTGGGTGAGCGAGGGTGTGTCCTGCTCGTTATGTCCCAGCTTGCGGAAGCAGATGATGTCCAGGACCACGTCCTTGCGGAACTCCATCCGGTACTCAAGCGCCCAGCGCACGGCCATCACCACGGCCTCGGGGTCGTCACCGTTGACGTGCAGGACGGGAGCTTCCACGCCCTTGACGATGTCGGTGCAATAAAGCGTGGAGCGCAGGTCGCGGGGATCTGAAGTGGTGAACCCGATCTGGTTGTTGATGATCAGATGCACCGTTCCACCCGTGGAATAGCCCCGCGTCTGGGCCAGTGCCAGCGTCTCCTGGTTGACGCCTTGGCCGGCAAAAGCAGCGTCGCCGTGCACCAGCACAGGCAGCACCTGGTCCCCCAGCTTGTCGCCGCGGCGGTCCATGCGGGCCCGCACCGAACCTTCCACCACCGGGTTGACAATCTCCAGGTGCGACGGGTTGAAGGCCAGGCTCAGGTGGACCGGACCTCCAGGCGTGGACACGTCGGAGCTGAAGCCCTGGTGGTACTTCACGTCTCCGGCCGGCAGGTCTTCGGGAGCCGTGTGGTCGAACTCCGCGAACAGATCCTTGGGCATCTTCCCCAGCGTGTTGACGAGCACGTTCAGGCGGCCACGATGGGCCATGCCGATGACGATCTCCTGCACGCCCTTGGCGCCGGCCTGCTGGATCAGTTCATCCATGGCGGCGATGAAGCTCTCTCCCCCCTCCAGGGAAAAGCGCTTCTGGCCGACGTATTTGGTGTGAAGGTAACGCTCCAGCCCTTCAGCCGCGGTCAGGCGGTCCAGGACATGCTTCTTCTGTGCGACGTTCAGCGCGGGCTTGCTGCGATTGCTCTCGAGACGCTCCTGCCACCAACGCTTCTCCGTGGGTTCCGTGACATGCATGAACTCGGCGCCCAGCGTGCTGCAGTAGGTATCGCGCAAGGCCTGCAGGATCTCCCGCAGGCTCATCTGCTCGGCCTTGCTGAAATAAGTGTTGGCTGCCGAGAAGGTGATGTCCATGTCGGACTCGCTCAAGCCGTAGAACGAAGGCTCGAGCTCCGGGATCCGGGGACGTTCGGTGCGCTTCAGGGGATCCAGGTCCGCCCAGCGGGAGCCCAGGAAACGGTAGGCCGCAATCAGGCTCTGGACATGCACCTGCTTCTGGGCCACCGCCAGATCGGCACTGCTGGCTTTCAGCGCAAACGCGTTGGCCTTGGCGCGTTGCGCGAAGGATTCGACCACCGGAGCGTGCGCCACGTCGCGCGAATCGCTGCCGTCGACAGCGGGGACGTGTTGCAGGTTGTCGAAGTACGCGCGCCAGTTGTCGGGCACGCTGCCAGGATTGTCGAGATAGGCCTCGTACAACTCTTCGACGTAGGGCGCGTTGCCCCCGAACAGATACGAGTTGGACCTGTATTGCTGCATCAACATTCGCTCACCTTTCGCGCCGGTAACCGGCACTCTGATGGGTTCAACAACCTTCCGCGGCCCCGGCTTCACCGGTTGGCGGATCGCGACCCGCCTTGCTGTCGTCTCGTTCAGCAAGGGGACGGGAAGGACCTGTGTCTTTCTGTCCGGCACTGTAGCATCGCCCCAGCCCGACCATGTTCTCAGATGACTATTGGAACCGCTGGACCACCTCAATTTGCTGACAAGTGGGCAGGAGACTGCGAAGTCCGAGCCGCTCATGCGCCAATCGATGAGCCTGGCCCGTCTCGTGGTCAAGAAACTACCCCGCCTGATCTGCGCCATCCGATGACCCGATACGAACGGATCGTGATGATCCAGCCGCTGGCACCTGCCCATCCCGGTGTGGGTCAGCCCTGTAACGGGTGCGGGCTTTGCTGCCTTTGGAAACCCTGCCCGGTGGGCGTGGTCATCACTCGAAAAACCCTGGGCCCGTGTCGCGCCCTTCAATGGTCTGCCGAACAAGCCGTCTACCGTTGCGGGCTGCTGACATCGCCACAAACTTTCGTACCCTGGCTGCCGCAAACCGTGGTCCGGCGTGTGGCCCGGCGGTGGATTGCTGCGGACACCCGTTGTGATGCCAACTTAACGCGGGCGGATTCGAAACCTGACAACCCCGGCTCGGATTGAACCTCAATGGGATCGGGGTTTCCCGGCTTTGCAATTCCGCCGCAGGCACTAGCATCTGGGCTTCGTCAATTGCTCCTGGAGCCCCTGCATGAAGAAGTTCAAGTTGTTGTTGGTCGCTGCCGCGTCGGCTGCGGTGCTGGCCGCGCCTGCATATGCCCAAACCCTGCGCTGGGCAGCCCAGAACGACATCCTGACCCTGGACCCGCACTCGCAGAACCACGCCACCACCAACGCCATCCTGCAGCACGCCTACGAAGGCCTGGTGCGCTACAACGCCAAGTACGAAGTCGAACCGTCGCTGGCCACCAAGTGGACCTATATCTCGCCCACCCAGGTGCGCTTCGAACTGCGAAAGGGCGTGAAGTTCCACGACGGCACCCCCTTCACAGCCGACGACGTCATCTTCTCCTATGGCCGAGTCAAGCAGCCTAACGGCACCATGGGGATTTACGTCACTGGCGTGTCCGAGATCCGAAAGGTCGATAGCCACACCGTGGACCTGATCCTTTCAGGCCCGAACCCCATCCTGCTGCGCAACCTGGTGAATTTCTTCATCATGAGCGAAGCTTGGGCCAAGAAGAACAACAGCGTCAACGTGGCAGACTTCAAGAGCAAGGAAGAGAGCTTCGCCTCGCGCAACGTCATCGGCACCGGGCCGTACAGGATCACCGGCTGGACGCCCGAGCAGCGCATCACGATGACAATCAACAACGATTGGTGGGACAAGCACGGCGGAAACGTCAAGGAAGTGATCTACACCCCGATCAAGAGCGATCCCACCCGCGTGGCCGCCCTGCTATCAGGTGATGTGGACATGCTCACCGACCTGCCAACGCAGGACATTTCACGACTGCGCCAGGACAGCAAGCTCAAGGTGGTCGATGGCCCCGAGGTGCGCACGATCTACCTCGCGCCGGACCTCGGCAGCCCGGAGCTCAAGCACAGCAACATCAAGGGCAAGAACCCGTTCGCCGACAAGCGCGTGCGGCAGGCGCTCTCGCTGGCCATCGACCGCGAGGCGATCCGCCGCACGACCATGCGTGGACTGTCCATCCCGGCAGCCTTGATCGTGGCGCCCGGCGTGAACGGCCACGAGGACGCACTGGACAAGCCGGCACCGGCCAACGTGGACGCCGCCAAGAAACTGCTCGCCGATGCCGGCTACCCGAACGGGTTCGAAGTGCGTCTGAACTGCCCGAACAACCGGTACGTCAACGACGAGGAGATCTGCCAGAACGTCGTGGCGATGTGGGCCCGCGTTGGCGTCAAGGCCCAACTGGCCGCCGAGAACATGGTGACCTTCATCCAGAAGGTACAAAACTTCGACTCCTCGATCTACCTGCTCGGATGGGGTGTCGCCACCTATGACGCCCAGTACTCGCTGCAGTCTCTGATCCGCACCCGCACCACCGGTGCAGACGGCAACTTCAACTTCAGCAAGATCAGTGACCCCGTCGTTGACCGCCTGACCGACGCCATGAAGACCGAAACCGACGTCACCAAGCGCAACGCGATGATCCGCGAGGCGCTGGTCCGCACGCGCGATGAGATGCTCGTCATCCCGCTGCACCACCAGATGCGCCCCTGGGCCATGAAGGCGGGCGTCACAACCCTTCACCGTTCGGACGATCGCCCAGAAGCGCGGTTCACTTCCATCCGATAAGGCCGTCGGCGGCCGGCCGCGCAGTCCGGCCACCGCCCATCTGTGAACCCTTGGGCGGGGCCTCCATGTGAGGCGCCGTTCTCTTGGGGCTCGGGAGATTAAAGGCGGTCAATGAGGCCGGCGCAACCCTCGCTCGCGCCGTGTCTCAGAATGAGTCCAGAGGCATGTCGGTGACAGCGGCGGCGCCGTCCACGATGCTGTCTCGCCAAGCGAGCGTGCGAGGCAGCAGGTGATCGGCATAGAACCGGCAAGTGGTCATCTTGGCTTGCATGAAGCCCGGGTCTTCGCCTGCTGCACACAGATCTTCCGCGGCCATGAAGGCGCGGGCCATCTGCCAGCCTGCGACCAGCGTGCCTGCCATCATGAGATAGGGCACGCTCCCGGCGAACACGGCGTTAGGGTCGGAGCGGGTGCGTTCGACCACGAAGGTCACCACATCCAGGAACGCCGCGCGGGCCGCTGCAAGGCGACGGGCCATGGCGTGGCCCTGCGGGCTGGAGCGTCCGATCAGGGCGGACTCCGTGTCTGCCACACGCTGCGCGAGGGCGCGGGCCAACTCGCCTCCGTCGCGCGCGGTCTTTCGGCCCACCAGGTCGTTGGCCTGGATGGCCGTGGTGCCTTCGTAGATGGTGAGGATCTTGGCGTCCCGCAGGTACTGGGCCGCGCCCGTCTCCTCGATGAAGCCCATGCCGCCGTGCACCTGAACGCCCAGGCTCGCCACTTCCAGGCTCATCTCGGTGGACAGACCCTTCACCAAGGGCACCAGGAACTCGTAGAACGCCTGGTTCTCGCGCCGTACCGCCTCATCCGGATGGGCATGGGCGGCGTCGAATGCGCCAGCAGCCACCAGCGCCATGGCACGGCAGCCTTCGGTGTGCGCCCGCATGGTCATCAGCATGCGGCGTACATCCGGGTGGTGGATGATAGGAGCCGCCGCGTACGCTGACCCATCGACGGGCCGGCTCTGCACGCGGTCACGAGCGTATTGCACCGCCTTCTGATAAGCCCGCTCGGCCACCGCGATGCCCTGCACGCCCACGCCAAAGCGGGCCGCATTCATCATCACGAACATGTATTCGAGACCACGGTTTTCCTGGCCAATGAGATAGCCGACCGCGCCGCCCGCATCCCCGTACTGCAGCACCGCTGTAGGGCTGGCCTTGATGCCGAGTTTGTGCTCGATGCTCACGCACCGTACGTCATTGCGCGTGCCGTCCGCCAGGACCTTGGGGCAGATGAACAGCGAGATACCCTTCACACCCTCCGGAGCACCCGCCACCCTGGCCAGCACCAGGTGGACGATGTTGTCCGCCATGTCGTGTTCGCCGTAGGTGATGTAGATCTTGGTTCCGAACAGACGGTAGGTGCCATCGGGCTGAGGTTCAGCGCGGGTGCGCACCAGGGACAAGTCACTGCCGGCCTGGGGCTCCGTCAGGTTCATCGTGCCCGTCCAGCGTCCTTCGATCATGGGCGGAATGTAGGTTTGCTGCTGCTGCGGACTGCCTGCGGTCAACAAGGCCTCGATGGCGCCATCGGTCAGCAGCGGGCACAAGGCGAAACTCATGTTGGCGCTTTGCACCATCTCGACGCAGGCGGCATGGATCAGCTTGGGCAGCCCCTGACCGCCGAAGGCCTCAGGGTGCTGCAGCCCCTGCCAGCCGCCTTCGGCAAACTGCTTGAAGGCTTGCTTGAAGCCAGGCGTGGTCCGCACCTCCCCGTCTTGGAACGACGAAGGGTTTCGGTCACCTTCCCAGTTCAAGGGCGCGACCTCCTCCTCATTGAAGCGCGCGCACTCCTCCAATACCGCCGCGGCTGTGTCCGGCCCGGCATCCGCGTAGCCCGGAAGGGCCGCCACAGCCTCCAGGCCCGCCAGTTCCTTCATCACGAAGAGCATGTCCTTCAGGGGTGCGCGATAAGTCATTTCAGTGCTCCGGATGCGACACGGGCGCCTCATGGGCGCCCTCGAGAGGTTTCAATGATTCAAAGGGAGTTGACCAACTCAGGCACGGCCGCAAAGAGATCAGCCTCAAGCCCGTAGTCAGCCACACTGAAGATCGGGGCCTCGGGATCCTTGTTGATGGCCACGATGACCTTGGAGTCCTTCATGCCGGCCAGGTGCTGGATGGCACCGCTGATACCGCAAGCGATGTACAGCTGAGGAGCCACGATCTTGCCCGTCTGACCGACCTGCCAGTCGTTGGGTGCGTAACCCGCATCCACTGCAGCGCGGCTGGCCCCAAGGGCGGCCCCCAGCTTGTCGGCAAGGGGCGTCAGCACTTCAGCGAATTTGTCATTGCTGCCCAGAGCACGCCCACCAGACACGATGATCTTTGCGGAGGTCAGTTCTGGACGGTCAAGCTTGGCGATCTCGGAGCCAAGATAGACGGACGTACCCGCATCAGCAGCCACTTCAATCGGCTGCACCGATGCAGCACCACCGAATGGTGCTGCCGGGTCGAAGCCCGTCGTCCGCACCGTGATCACCTTGATCGCATCGGTGCTCTGCACTGTGGCGATGGCGTTGCCTGCATAGATGGGACGCTCGAAGGTGTCGGCCGAGATGACCTTCGTCGCATCGCTGATCTGCGCAACATCCAGCAAGGCAGCCACCCGAGGCGCCGTGTTCTTGCCGCTGGCCGTGGCCGGAAACAGGATGTGGCTGTAGGACGACGCCACCAACAGCACTTGCGCTGCCAGGTTCTCCGCCAGGCCATGGGCCAGTGAAGCGCCGTCGGCATGCAGCACCTTCGAAACGCCAACGATCGCCGCCGCTGCTTGCGCTGCCGCGCCAGCATCAGCACCCGCCACCAAGACGTGAACCTCGCCGCCGCACTGCAGAGCAGCCGCCACCGTGTTGAGGGTAGCGGGCTTCAGGGAAACGTTGTCGTGTTCGGCAATGACCAGGGCTGCCATCAGACCACCTTTGCTTCGTTCTTGAGTTTGTCCACCAGTGCGGCCACGTCAGGCACCTTGACCCCGGCACCTCGCTTGGGCGGCTCGCTCACCTTCAGGGTCTTGATGCGAGGCACGACA
>JBILSM010000253.1:0-2751 GCA_044372085.1 Rubrivivax sp. | reverse complement strand
GTGAGGTATGCAGCCGCCACGGCGTGCTGCTGATCGCCGACGAGGTGGTCACCGGTTTCGGGCGCACGGGGCAGATGTTCGGCACCCGCACCTGGGGCGTGAAGGCCGACCTGTGGTGCCTGGCCAAGGGCATCAGCTCGGGCTACGTCCCACTGGGCGCCACGGCCATCTCCCGGCACGTGGCCGAGGTCTTTGACGCCGACACCACCGGCGCCGGCCAGGTGGCCCACGGCTACACCTACAGCGCGCACCCGGTGGCCGCAGCCGCCGCACTGGCCACGCTGGACGTGCTGGAGCGCGACGACATCCCGGCGAAGGTGCGAGACGTCAGCGGGCCGTTCCAGCAACGCCTGCGCGGCCTGGTGGAGCGCAGCCCCTTCGTGGGCGACGTGCGCGGCATCGGCCTGATGGTGGCCATCGAGATGGTGGCCGACAAGGCCAGCAAGGCGCCGCTGCCCAAGACCAGCGACCTGCCCGCCCGGGTGGCGCGCGAGGCCTACCGGCGCGGGCTGATGACGCGGGTGTCGGGCGCCAACATGATCCTGTCACCCCCGCTGGTGATCAGCGCCCAGGAGGTGGACTTCCTGTGCACCACGCTGGAGGCTGCGTTCGACGCGGTAGCTGCATGAGCGCTACCGCCCGGCCGTCCGAAGGTAGCGCTCATCCTCCCTCGGGGAGGTGGTCACGAAGTGACCGGAGGGCCGTCCCATGACCACCGATCCGGTCATCCTGCTCGTCGGCACGGCCGACACCAAGAGCGACGAACTGGCCTTCCTGCGCGAGCGCGTGCAGGCGCTGGGCGCCCAGGTGCTGTTGATGGACGTGGGCGTGCTGGCCGCCGGCCATGTGCCAGTGGACATCGCCAACACCGAGGTGGCGCAGGCCGCCGGCACCACGCTGCAGGCCGTGATGGCCAGCGGTGACGAGAACACCGCCATGCAGGCCATGGCCCAGGGTGCGGCGCTGACCGCCGCCCGGTTGCACGCTGCAGGCCGCATCCACGGCCTGCTGGCCCTGGGCGGCACCATGGGCACCGACCTGGCCTTTGACGTGGCAGCCGCGCTGCCGCTGGGCGTGCCCAAGGTGGTGGTGTCCACGGTGGCCTACTCGCACCTCATCCCGCCCGAACGCATCACGCCCGATCTGATCATGGTGCTGTGGGCCGGCGGGCTGTACGGCCTCAACAGCCTGTGCCGCTCGGCGCTGGCGCAGGGAGCCGGCGCGGCGGTGGGCGCCGTGCGCGCCGCCCAGCCCCCGCGCGCCGACCGGCCGCTGGTGGGCATGACCTCGCTGGGCAAGAGCTGCCTGCGCTACATGGTGAACCTGAAGCCGGCGCTGGAAGCGCGCGGCTACGAGGTGGCCGTCTTCCACACCACGGGCATGGGCGGGCGTGCCTTCGAGGCCCTGGCCGCTGCCGGGCGCTTTGCCGCGGTGATGGACTTCAGCCTGCAGGAACTGGCCAACCACATGGGCGGCTCGGTGGTCACCGCCGGCGCCGACCGCCTGACCGGTGCGGGCCGCAGCGGCACACCGCAGATAGTGGCCCCGGGCGCCGTGGACATGGTGGACTTTCCGGCCTGGCAACCGGTGCCCGACAGCCTGGCCGGCCGCGCCGTGCACGTGCACAACCGCCTCATCGCCTCGGCCACCTCGGCGGCGCCCTTGCGTCGCAGCATTGCAAGAGAGATCGCTGCCCGTCTAGGCCAGGCCCGCGGCCCCAGCTGCCTGCTGCTGCCCCGGCGCGGCGTGGAAGCCTGGGACCTGCCCGGCGAACCCCTGCACGACCCCGAGGGTCTGGAGGCCTTCTCCACCGAGCTGCAAGCTTGCATGGCCAGCGATGGCCGGGCGCCGGGCCTGGAGTTCCACACGCTGGACCTGCACATCAACGACGACGCCTTCTGCGAGGCCGCGCTGCAGGTGTTCGACCGCTGGGTGAGCCAGGGGAAGGTGGCCACCAGCGGGGCTCCCGCGTGAAGCGCGCCCTGATCCTGGACTTCGGCGGCGTCATCAGCCGCACGCTTTTCGAGACGCACGACGAGACCGAGCGCGCGCTCGGCCTTGCCCCCGGCACCCTCACCTGGCGCGGCCCGTTCGACCCGCCAACGGATCCCCTGTGGCAGGCCATGCAGCGCGGCGAGCTGAGCGAGCGCGACTACTGGCTGCAACGCTCGCGCGAGGTGGGCAGCCTGCTCGGCGAAACCTGGGATGCGATGGAAACCCTGGTGCAACGCGCGCGCGGCGCCGACCCCGACCGAATCGTCCGCCCCGAGACTGCCGCATTGGTGCGCCAGGCCCAGGTCGCGGGCATCCGCCTGGCCATCCTATCCAACGAGCTCGACCTCTTCTATGGCCGCACCCTGCGCAAACGCCTGCCCCTGCTGGAGGCCTTCGAGCGCATCGATGACGCCACCTACACCGGCGTGCTGAAGCCCGATCCGAAGGCTTACCTGGGCTGTTTGCAGGCCCTGGGCTTGCAAGCCGGGGAAGCAGTATTCGTCGACGACCAGCCGCGCAACGTCGATGGCGCGCGGCGCCTGGGCATCCCCACCGTGGCCTTTGACGTCACGCACCCTGCGGCTTCCTGCGAAGAGGCCCGGCAATTGCTGGGCCTGACCGGATGAAAAAGGCCGGCACGCCGTCTCATGCCGGCCGCCGCAGAATGGTGCACCACTGAGCCCCACCGGCCACCCATGCCGCCACCCATGACCACCGCCCTTCCCGCCCCCTGCTCCATCACTGCCCTGGACGCAG
>JBILSM010000252.1:0-2763 GCA_044372085.1 Rubrivivax sp. | reverse complement strand
TTCAACGGGGTGCTCCAGCGGCTCGAGCGCTCGTTCCAGGAGCAGGAGCGCTTCGTCGCGAACGCAGCCCACGAGCTGAAGACGCCCCTGGCGCTGGCGCGCGCCCGCATCGAAGCCGGGTTCAAGGACGAGAGCGACCGTACCAAGCTGCTGCAAGACCTCGACACCATGGGCCGCCAGGTCCAGCAGTTGCTGCAACTGGCCCAGGTGGCCGATCCGCATGCCATGCGGCGGGGCCCGGTGCGGCCGTTGGACGTGGCGCGCGCGGTGTTGGACCACCTCGCATTCAAGGCCCAGCGTGCCGACGTCACCCTGCACCTGCAGGAACCGGACGGCGAAGTGCAGATCGAGGCCGATGCCGGGGCGCTGTTCATCATGGCCAAGAACCTGGTCGAGAACGCGCTGGATTTCTCGCCCCCGGGCGCCGAGGTCCGTGTGGAACTGGACAGCGCAGGACTCCGCGTCGACGACCGCGGCCCTGGCGTGCCCTCCGAGCACCGTGCACAGGTCTTCGAGCGCTTCTGGCGCGCGCCTGGGCAGACCCGTCCAGGCTCGGGCCTTGGCTTGGCTTTGGTGTCAGAGATTGCCGTGGCACATGGCTGGTCAGTGGAATGTGGCGAGGCTCTCGGCGGCGGAGCTTCTTTCAGGGTGCGCTGGCAGCTGTGATCTGGTGGGGGCAGCTCTCAGCGACGCATTCAAATCCCATACAAGGGCAAACTGAAGCCGGTGCCGGTTGGGCAGGTATCGTTGATCAGCCTTTGCCTGAGAAGGACCAGTGTCGATTGGCGGCATAGCCTGCCAACAGCAGGACAAACGTTGCCGCAGCCTGGGCAGCGAGCCAGTGTGTTCCCAACAAGGCGGTGCCGCCCCAGACGAGCCCGCCATGGAGCGGCGCTCCGATCGCGGCCAGGACCATGAAGCGCAGCAGTGCCCGGCGATGAGGCACCCCGTGTCCCGCAAAGGCCCAGACGTGGTTCAGGCCGAAGCCCACGACAGCACCGACCACCGCCCCGATCATGGACGCCAGCCCGGGCGTCCAGTCGCGAGTGACTATCAGTGCGCCTGCCAGCAGGTAGTGCGAGGCCGTAGCCACCCCACCGGCCGCCGTGTAACGCCACAGACCCCGCAGGCTTGCGCTGGAGCTCACCGCCGAACCGCGTGTCTGGCAGGAACCCGCGCCGGGAGCACGCTCGTCACCGCACCACCTCCAGCAACTCGTAGCCCTGGTGGAAAGCCACGTGCTGCATCCGTGCGCGCAGCGCCGCCGGAGGGTGCGTTTCCCAACGCCGAAGGGCCACGAAGCGACGTCCGCCACCCGGGCTCAGGGCAGCGGATGGATCCAGCCGATTCGCGAGCGCCTCGAAGTCAGACAGCGGCTTGTAGCGGCCGTGCCCGTAGAAAGCGACCGAGAACTGCCGGTGGCCGACGAAGAGGAGCTCGTCCCCGGCTTGCCGCTGGGCCTCGAAGGCAGCGATGACCTCTTTGGCCGACTTCACGCGGTCGTCGGCCGCCCGTTTCGTGGTCACGCCGACAAAAAGGGCGGCCGTGACGAGCAGCCCGAGCGAGACAAGGCGCGCACGGCGCTGGTAACGCGTATCGCGTGCGAGCCAGGCCGCCCCCAGGATGGCCAGTGCAGGCAGTCCCGGCAGGACGTAGGTCCACAGGATGTTGCGAGAGGCGCTGAAGAAGACGCATGGCCACACCACCCAGGCCCAGAGGTACAAGCCTTCCCCCGTGTTTGCGCGCGGCGAGGGCGACGTGACCATCACTCGGTTCGCACCGCGTCCCCAGGCCAGCAGCGGCAACATGAACGTCCAGGGCAGGCAGGCCAGCAGCAGGAACAGCCAGATCGTGCCGCGCGGTTCGAGGTGGGCATTGCCGTATCGGTCGCCTTCCCAGCCCGGCACGAGGAACCGCCGCCAGTGCTCGCCGATCAGGAAATAGTCCAAGAACCCGGGCGTCTTGAGCTCGGCCAGCAGGTACCAGGGCGCGGAGACGATGAACATCAACAGCGTGCCGCGCAGCCAGGGCAGGGCGGCCCAAGCACGGGCGTACCCCCGGGTGGCGATCAGCCACGCCATGATGGGCGCACCCGCCAGCACCAGCGCGATCGGCCCCTTGGCAAGCAGCCCGATGGCCAGTCCGACGAAGAGCAGCCAGCCCTCGCGGCGCCCCTGCGCGGGCGGCGCGTGCAGGCCGCGCCAGAACCCGCGCATGGCCAGCACCAGCCCTGTGAGAAGGGCCATGTCGGTCAGCACCGCACCGGCGCACAGGTAGAAAAGCGCAGTCCCCCACAGCAGAGCCACAGCCATTTGCGCCGACGCCGCTGTCCGCTCGCGGCACTGCCAGTCCCACACCACCAGGGACACGAACAAGCCGGCCAGGAAGTGCGGCAGCCGGGCCCCGAACCCGTGGATGCCGAAGACACCCATGCCAGCAGCCGTCATCCAGGTATGCAACGGCGGCTTGCCCCAGAAGGGCACACCGTCGTCAAACCACGGGGTGATCCAGTCATTGAGATCCAGCATGCGCCGCCCGATCTCGGCGTAGCGCGCCTCGCTCGAATCCTCCACGTGCACGAGCGCCAGTGAGAGCAGCCGTACGAGCAGCAGGAGGCCCAGCGCGGCCCACAGAAGCGTGCTGGTACCTGAAGCCTCCGCATTGGCGGGGTTGGCTGGAGCCGCCTGGCTTTTGCGAGGTGCGCGCAGTGGTGGGTGTGTCATGCGTCAGCCTTCAACTCGCCGGCCCTGGCCGGCCGGGACG
>JBILSM010000117.1:0-9123 GCA_044372085.1 Rubrivivax sp. | reverse complement strand
GGCACTGGGTAACGGGCAACGCATCAGATGATAGCCAGCGATTCCGTTTTTTGGAACTCCTGATTACAAAAGATGGAATTCAAGGTGCCTGCCGGCTATCATCGGTTGCATGAAGCTGGTGTCTCAACGGGCGACAGAGCAAGCCGAGGTGCAGGGCGACACGCCCGCCTTGCGACTGGTGTCGCTGCTGGAGCACGTGGCCTCGCGCGACCACCTGCACACCTTGCAGGGCCTGGCCGAGGCCACCGGCCTTCCCAAGCCGACGCTGCACCGCATGCTGCAGCAGTTGGAGGCCGCGGGCCTGCTGCAAAGGGAGGGCGACGGCAGGCACTGGGGCACGGGCTCGCGCCTGCGTCGGCTGGCGCAGAACCTGTTGCTCAACAGCAGCCTGCATGCCGCGCGCCGCCAGGTGCTGCGACGCCTGGTGGACGAGGTGGGCGAGAGCTGCAACATCACCGCCCTGTCCGGTGGCGAGGTGCTTTACCTGGACCGCGTGGAGACCGCCGCGCCGCTGCGCTTCTATCTGCAGCCCGGCTCCCGGGTGCCCATGCACTGCTCGGCCAGCGGAAAGGTCTTCCTGTCACAGATGACCCCGGCCCAGCGCCAGCGCCTGCTGGGGGCCGCGCCGCTGGAGGCCTGCACACCGCGCACCGTCACCGACCTGCACGCCCTGGAGCAGGAACTGCGCCGGGTCAAGGTGGAGGGTTGCGGCTTTGACGACGAAGAGTTCCTGCCCGGACTGACTTGCGCCGCCGTGCCGGTGACCCCCGCCGACCCCAAAGCCCGCGCCAGCCTGTGCGTGGCCTTGCAGGGCCCCACGGTGCGCCTGAACCGCGACAAGCTGCATGCTCTGCTCCCTGCCTTGCACACCGCGGCACAAGCCTTGTCCCGATTGGAAGAGGGTGCCCCCTCGTCCGAGAGAACCGAGAGAACAAAGACCTCATGAGCGACTTCATCACCCTGCAGCCCGACCGTCAGGTGAGCGTGCGCGACACCTTCGGCATCGACAGCCCGATGACGGTGCCGGCCTTCAGCCAGCGCACCGAGCACGTGCCCGACGTGGACAACGCCTACCGGTTCAACGCGGACGTGACGCTCGCGCTGCTGGCCGGCTTTTCGCGTGACCGGCGCGTGCTGGTGCAGGGCCTGCACGGCACCGGCAAGAGCTCGCACGTGGAGCAGGTGGCCGCGCGTTTGAACTGGCCCTGTGTCCGCGTCAATCTGGACGGACATGTGAGCCGGCTGGACCTGGTGGGCCGCGATGCCGTGGTGCTGCGCGAAGGCCAGCAGGTGACCGAGTTCCAAGAAGGCATCCTGCCCTGGGCGCTGCAGCGCCCCGTGGCGCTGGTGTTCGACGAGTACGACGCCGGCCGGCCGGACGTGATGTTCGTCATCCAGCGCCTGCTGGAACGCGACGGCCGCTTCACGCTGATGGACCAGAACCGCGTGCTCAGGCCGCACCCGGCCTTCCGCCTGTTCGCCACCGCCAACACCGTGGGCCTTGGAAACCTGAATGGTCTCTACCACGGTGCCCAGCGCCTGAACCACGCGCAGATCGACCGCTGGAACATCGTGGCCGCGCTGAACTACCTGCCGGCGGCCGAAGAAGCCGCCATCGTCACGGCGCGGGTGCCCTCGCTCGCCCATGAGCAGGGCCAGGCCCTGGTGCGCCAGATGGTGGCGCTGGCCGCGCTCACGCGCAAGGGCTTCGAGGCGGGGGACCTGTCCACGCTGATGTCGCCTCGCACCGTGATCACCTGGGCGGAGAACGTCGAGCTCTTTGGCGACGTGGCCCAGGCCCTGCGACTGTCCTTCGTCAACAAATGCGACGCCGCCGAGCAACCCGTGGTGGCGGAGTACTTCCAGCGCTGCTTTGATCGGGAGTTGGGGTTGACGGGCGTGATGGCCGGCTTCTGATGGAGCCCGGGGCCTCATCGACAGACCGTACGGCCAGACCATGGCAGACAGCCTCAGCCTGACATCGGCCATCCGCCGCCAGCAGCGCCTGGACGAGTTGTGCGCAGCGGCCATCCGTGCGCTGGCGGGGCAGACCGACCTGCACTTTCGCGGGGGGCGGCTGTTCCGCGGCCGGCATCGGTTGCCGCTGTACGCCGCGCACCTGCACCCATCGCACGAGAAGGACGATCTGGACTCGTTCCGCGGCGCGGCCGATGGCCTCGCGCTGCGGTTGTCGCGCTCTGACCCGGGGCTGCACCGCCATCATCAGCCCGAAGACCCGGTGGAGCGTGCGCTGTTCGACCTGTTCGAGCAGTTGCGCGTGGAGGCGCTGGCCGGCGATGAGTGGCCCGGTGCGCGTCGCAACCTGCGCCACCGCTTCGAGACCTGGTTGCTGGCCTTCCACCACGGGGGGCTGACCGAGACGGCCGGCGGCCTGCTGGTCTTCACGGTGGCTCAGATCACCCGTGCGCGGCTGACGGGCGACCCTGTGCTCGAGGAGACCGAAGACCTGATGGAGGCCACGCGCGCGGGCATCGGGCCGGCCATCGGCCAGGCGCTGGCCGCCATGCGCCGGCACCGGCTTGATCAGACCACCTTTGCTGCGCCTGCGCTGGAACTCGCGCGGTGGGTGGCACGGCAGCTGGCCGATGCCGCCGCACTGACCGCCGAGGATGGCGCAGCAGACAAGCCCTTCGACAGCCGCATTGCGCTGGGCATGCGCATGGAGTTCGAGGAAGGCGACGTCGAGGATGACGCGGCGGCCTGGGTGCTGACGGGCCCGCGCGACGTGCGTGACGGCGAGGACGTCTACCGCGTCTTCACCACGGCTCACGATCGGGAGCTGGACGCTTCCGCCTTGGTCCGCGCAGCCCAACTCGACGAGTTCCGCGAGCAACTGGACCGTCATGTGCAGGCCCAGGGCGTGAACGTGGCGCGGCTGGCGCGCGAGCTGATGGCGTTGCTGGCCACGCCGCTGCGCGACGACTGGGCGCAGGCGCAGGAAGAGGGCTTCATCGACGGCCGGCGCCTGGCCCAGCTCATCACCTCGCCCACCGAGCGGCGGCTGTTCCGTCAGCCTGTGCGCGAGCCTGTGGCCGATGCGGCGGTCACCTTCCTGATCGACTGCTCGGGCTCCATGCGCACGCACCGCCAGGCCGTCTCGGCCATGGTGGATGTGTTCGCGCGTGCGCTGGAACTGGCCGGTGCCACCAGCGAGATCCTGGGCTTCACCACGGGCGCGTGGAACGGAGGCCGCGCCGCCAAGGACTGGCAGCGCGCCGGCCGACCGGGCCGTCCGGGCCGGCTGAATGAAGTGCTGCACATGGTGTTCAAGGCTGCCGAGACCCCGTGGCGCCGCGCCCGGCGCGATCTGGCCGCCATGCTCAAGGAAGACGCCTTTCGCGAAGGCGTCGACGGCGAGGCGCTGCAGTGGGCGGCGCAGCGGCTGCGGGCCCGGCCCGAGCGGCGCAAGCTGCTGATCGTCATCTCAGATGGCTGCCCCATGGACGCAGCCACTGGCCTGGCCAATGACCCGCATCTGCTGGACCGCCACCTGCAGCAGATCGCCAGCGACCTGGAGGCCGCCGGTGACATTGAACTCTCGGCCGTCGGGGTAGGCCTGGACCTGAGCCCCTACTACCGCCGCAGCCAGGTCATTGACCTGGCTTCGTCAGGCCTGCGGCACCGCGTGTTGGCCGAGGTGATGGGACTCATGGGTCGCCGCGGCTGATCTGTGGCTGAGCCGTGGCTCAGCCGCGGCCGTCAGGCCGCCATCGAGTGCGCCAGGGCGAACACCGAGTTGGGCGCTCGGGTGCGCAGGGGCTTCACCACGGGGGTGGCCGAGATCCCGAGCCGATGGGTGGGCAACTCGATCTTCACGCCCTTGTCGATCTGCTCCTGGGCCAGGCTGGCCAGCGTGATGGTCGACATGTGCCGCAGCATCACGTCGTGAAGTTGCCGCCACAGGTCTCGTGAGAGGTCTGTGGACGCGGACTCGCCGGGCCTGTCGGTTCCCAGGTCTTCGACCGGGTCGTCCACCGCCGAGACGATCTGTCCCACCGAGATCTCGTGGGCTGCGCGGCCCAGCCTGTAGCCGCCGCCGGGGCCACGGGCGCTTTCCACCAGGCCCTCCCGGCGCAGATGGCTGAACAACTGTTCCAGGTACGACAGCGAAACCTGTCGCCGCTTGCTGATGGAGCCCAAGGACACGGGTCCCCGGGGCGCATGCAGGGCCAGGTCGATCATTGCCGCAACTGCCACTCGGCCTTTGGTGCTCATCCGCATGGTGCTTTCCTTTCCGGGTTGAACGAGAAGTGGGCGCACTTTAGGATTCCACACAATTCGAGTAAATTCGAATTTCAATCATCTTCACTTCGAAAAAAACGCATCATGAGCGTCAACTTCAAACATTTGCATTACTTCTGGGTGGCCGCCAAGGCTGGGGGCGTGGTGAGGGCAGGCGAGCAGTTGCACACCACGCCGCAGACGCTGTCCAGCCAGATCAAGCTGCTGGAAGACCGCCTGGGCCGAAGGCTGTTCCGCAAGAGCGGGCGCAAGCTTGAGTTGACCGAAGACGGGCGGGTGGCCCTTCGCTACGCCGAAGAAATCTTCGGCCTCGGCGGCGAACTGGAAGCGGCCATGCGCGAGCGGCGCAGCGGCGGTAGTGAGGTGATGGAGTTTCGTGTCGGCATCGAGGACGCGGTGGCGAAGTCCGTGGCCTACATGCTGCTGGAGCCTGCGCTGGCGCTTGCACAACCCATGCGGCTGATCTGCACCGAAGGCCGATTCGACGACCTGCTCGGGCAACTGGCACTGCATCGCATGGACCTGGTGATCGCCGACGAGCCGCTGCCCCGCGGACTGGCGGTGAAGGCCTACAACCACGAGCTGGGCAGTTCGTCGATGAGCTTTTTCTGCGCCCCGGCGCTGGCTCGGCTGCTGGAGGGGCCCTTTCCGGATTGTCTGAACGGGGCACCCATGTTGATCCCCGGCGCCCAGTCGACGGTGCGTTCGCAGGTCGATGCCTGGTTGACCTTGCACGGCCTGCGTCCGCGCATCGTGGGCGAGTTCGACGATGGGGCGCTGATGAAGGCTTTCGGCCGTGAGGGCCGCGGTGTCTTCATCTCCCCCAGCGTCGTCGAGCAGCAGACGTGCGCGCAGTACGACGTGCAGGTCATCGGCCGCAGCAGCGAACTGGTCGAGCAGTTCTACGCGATCTCGGTGGAACGGCGCATCTCGCACCCGGGCGTGGCGGCCATCTCGCAGGCGGCGCGAGCCGCGCTGCTCTGACCGCCGCAACACGGGCATTCCCTCTTGGAGGTGTGGTTTGCGCCCCCGCAGAAACCCCGATGGTGGCCCTGGGTCCCGTGCTGATAATCCGCCGCACACAAGCCGTTGAACGGCCGTTTTGCACCCCCTAGAGGAGACTTCAAGTGAAGCCAAGCAAATTTCTGTTGACCCTGGGATTGGCCTTCGGCCTGACCTCCGCTGCCGTTGCGCAGCAGATCACCATGCGCAACGCCATCTCTGTGGCGCAGAACTCCCATGCTGGCGAGGCCATCGACACGCTGGCCCGAGAGGTGGAGAGGCGCACCAACGGCCGCATCGTCATCAAGAACTTCTACTCGGGCTCTCTGGGTGGTGAGCGCGAGGTGATGGAGTCCGTGCAGTTGGGCACACAGGAACTGGCCCACAACTCCACGGGGCCGGTGCCGAACTTCGTGCCGGAGACCCGTATTCTGGACGTGCCTTTCCTGTTCCGCGACAAGGCCCATGCGCGTGCCGTGCTGGATGGCCCCATCGGCCAGGAACTGCTGTCCAAGTTCGAGTCCAAGGGCTTCAAGGCCCTGGCCTGGACCGAGAACGGTGTGCGTCACATGACCAACAACAAGCGTCCGATCAACGAGCCCGGTGACCTCAAGGGCTTGAAGATGCGCACCATGGAAAACCCGGTGCACGTGGCGGCCTACAAGGGCCTGGGCATCGTCACCACGCCCATGGCTTTCCCGGAAGTGTTCACCGCCTTGCAGCAAGGCACGGTGGATGGCCAAGAGAACCCGCTGTCTGTCATCCTGGCGGCCAACTTCGACCAGGTGCAAAAGCACATCACGCTCACCGGTCACGTGTACTCGCCATCGGTGTACCTGATGAACAAGGCTGTGTGGGACAAGCTCAGCGCCGCGGACAAGCAGATCTTCCTGGACGCCGCCAAAGAGGGTGTGAAGGCCAACCGTGCGCGAGTCGATCGGGATGACGCCAACGGTGCCGCCGAGTTGCGCAAGCGCGGCATGACCGTGATCGAGAACGTGGACAAGGCCAAGTTCATGGCCACGCTGGCTCCCGTCTACGCGGAGTTCGAAAAGCAGTTCGGCAAGGCCAATCTGGATCGGATCCGGAACTACAAGTGATCTGACACGCTTCCGACGCGATTCAATACTGAGAACGCCCGACCGGTTCACGCTGGCGGGCGTTTTCCATTGCTGAAGGTTCCACGGCCGATGAAACAACAGTTCTTGCGCTTCGAGCGCTGGACCAGTGCCGCCGCGATGGTGGTGGCCTGCCTGATGTTGGCGTTGTCCTCGTACTTGGCCATTCATCAGATCGTCACCCGGTTCATCCTGGAGTCCCCCGCCGAGTGGACTGAGGTGCTGATCCGTTTCAGTCTGATCTGGATGGTCTTTCTGGGCATCCCTACCGCCTTCCGGCAGGGGGCGATGGTGAGTGTGGACCTGCTCTATCGCTTGAGCGGCCAGCGCATGCGCCGGGTCTTGGATACCGTGGTGGCCGCTGCGGCACTGACTCTCAGCCTCGTCATCTTCTGGTGGGGGCTGGACTATGCCAACCGAGGCAGCGTGCAGTCCATGATCGGCCTGGAAGGCGTTTCGATGTTCTGGGCCTACCTGGCCATGCCCGTGGGCGCAGCCTTCAGCGTGATCAGCATCATCGGCAACTGGCTGGACCCCCAGCGTCTTGAACTGGAGACCGCGCAATGAGCACCGCCATGCTGATCACGATGATGCTGTGCTTTGCGCTCAGCATCTCGGTGGCCGTGTCCATCGGCTTGTCCGCCATCTTGGGTATTCAAGTGGCCAATGCCAACATGCTCATCTCGGTCAAGGAGATGTTCAACTCCATCAACAAGTTTCCGCTGGCCGCCATTCCGTTCTTCATCCTGGCCGGCAACCTGATGGAAACAGGAGGCATCTCCAAGCGCTTGATCGAGTTCTCCAAGAGCATCGTGGGCGGCATCCAAGGTGGCCTGCCCATCACTTGCGTGCTGACCTGCATGATCTTTGCAGCGGTGTCAGGTTCTTCGGTGGCAACCACCTTTGCCATCGGCGCCATCCTGATCCCGGCCTTGATCAAGCACGGCTATCCGCGCCCTTGGGCTACGTCCCTCCAGGCCACGGCAGCCGAACTGGGGGTGATCATCCCGCCGTCGATCCCCATGATCTTGTTCGGCGTCAGTGCCGAGGTCTCCATCGGCGAGTTGTTCATTGCGGGTTTTGGCCCGGGCTTGTTGATCGGTGTGGCGCTCATGCTCTTCGTGTGGGCTTATTCCAAGTACAAGGGCTGGGGCAAGAACGACGGCGATGGCCGGATGAGTGTTGGCAAGGCCACCTGGCAAGCGGGTTGGGCCTTGTTCATGCCGGTGATCGTGCTGGGCGGCATTTACGGTGGCGTGTTCACACCCACGGAAGCAGCGGCCGTGGCGGTGCTGTATTCCTTCATCGTGGGCATGTTCATCCACCGGGAAATCAAGTTCAAGGACCTGTACCCCATCTTGCGCAAGTCCGTGATCGCCAGCGCCGTGATCATGTTCATCATCGCCAACGCGGGGCTGTTCGCCTTCCTCATCACCCGCGCGGGTGTGCCGGGGGCCATCGGGCAGTGGCTGGAGCAGGTGCTGCAGTCACCGTTCTACTTCCTTTTGGGGGTGAACGCGGCCTTGTTCATCATCGGCATGTTCATCGAGACCGGCGCGGCCATCATCGTGCTGGCCCCGATCCTCGTGCCGGTGGCCATCCACTTCGGCATTGATCCGGTCCACTTCGGCACGATCATGGTGGTCAACTTGGCCCTGGGCATGATCACGCCGCCCTTTGGTGTGAACCTGTTCGCGGCCTGTACCGTGGCCAAGATCTCGCTGGACCGCATCATCAAGGATCTCATACCGTTCATCTGCGTGATCCTCGCCTGCCTGATGTTGATCAGCTACGTCCCGGAGATATCCCTGGCGCTCAGAGATCTGGTCTACAACAAGTAGCGCGGCAGGTGGCCGCTTGGAGCGGGCGCGCCTGCGCAGGCGGTTCAAGCCCGTGAAGGCCTGGACCGCAGCCCTCAGGCTGGAACTTGCTGGTCAGTGTGCAGCGCGCCGCCTACGGCGCGCTGCTGGTTTTGTCGCCGATGTAGACCATGCGGGCCGCTTCGCCGTGCCCGTGCTCACCACCCATGGGGTGGGTGACTCGACCGTGTTCGTCGAGGGCCAGGACACGCTGCGCCAGCGCATGCAGGCCGCAGGCAACGGGCATCGACTGGTGCAGACCTTCGTGGATTCGCACGAGCACAGCTACCTGGGCGACGCGATCTACCCGCCCTTGTTCGAATCCTTGCTGCGCTGGGTGGAGCAGGGCGAAAAGCCCACTCCCGCAGGCATCGCCCAGCGCTGCCGCGATCTCAAGCCGGCCCAGGTGGCGGAATGCCGCTTCCTTCCCGACTTCACGCCGCGCCCGCTGGCTTCGAGGATCCCGCCGCGGTGAGGACGGGCGGGTCTGCTGAACCCGTGGTGGTGCCTGTTCTCTGAGGGTTGGCGCCCGCTCAGGTCAGTACCGGCCGTCGCTGCTCGGTGCCGCGGCAGCAGGGCTGGACTTGAAGCGGGCCGCCAGGTCCCGGGCCGCGCGCGCCAGCATGGTGGCCTCGACACCGACGGCCACAAAGCGAGCCCCTGCCGCGATGTAGCGGCGCGCCAATGCTTCGTCGACGGCCAGGATCCCCGGTGCCTTGCCTGCGGCCAGGATCTGGGCCAGGCCGTGGTCGATTGCGGCCTGCACAGAAGGGTGTCCCGGGTTGCCCAGGTGCCCCATGGACGCCGAAAGATCCGCCGGCCCGATGAACACACCGTCCACCCCGTCCACAGCCGCGATGGCCTCCAACTGCGCCAGGGCC